>CANHKH010000473.1 GCA_947460165.1 Comamonadaceae bacterium | reverse complement strand
CAGCCCGCACAGCACGGTGGAAGAGTTGTACCTGGCGGGCCTCTTGATGCGCCGCCTGGGCAGCGACAACATTGACCACCGCCTGCGCCAGGCCGAGTTCACGCCCTTTGAAGGCGCGCGCTGGCTGGGCACCTCGATTGCTTCGCTCTCCAAGCTGCAGGCCGCCCTGGTCGTGGGTTCCAACCTGCGCAAAGACCACCCTCTGTTTGCCCAGCGCATACGCCAAGCGACCAAAATCGGTTGCAAGGTGCTCAGCTTGAATTCGGCCAAAGAGCTCTCTGCACCTGATGCCTGGGCCCTGCCTGTGGCCGCCAGCCTGTCGGGAGAAGCCTCGCAATGGCTGGCCTTGCTCAGTGAAGTGGCCAGCGCCGTGGCGCAGTCCACAGCTGCCGCCTTGCCTGCAGGCGTGAATGCCCCTGCACACATCTCTGCCCAGGCCCAGCGCATGGCCGACCTGCTGCTGGCCGGTGAACGCAAAGCCATTTTGCTGGGCAATGCGGCTGCGCACCACGCGCAAGCGTCCAGCCTGCTGGCCGTGACCCATTGGATTGCCTTGCACACCGGGGCCACCGTGGGCTACCTCACCGAGGCGGCCAACACCGTGGGCGCGCAATTGGTGGGCGCCCAGCCCATGAACGGTGGCCTGAACGCGGGCCAAATGCTGGCGGGCGCGGCCAAGGCCGTGCTGCTGCTGAACACCGAGCCCGAGTTTGACTCGGCCCTGGGCGCGCGCGCCAAGGCCGGGTTGAACCATGCCCAGATGGTCGTCAGCCTGAGCCCCTTCAAGGCCAACATGGATTTGGCCGACGTGCTGCTGCCGATCGCGCCTTTCAGCGAAACGCCGGGCACTTTCGTCAACGCCGAAGGCCGCATCCAGGGCTTTCATGCCGTGGTCAAGCCCTTGGGCGAGTGCCGTCCGGCCTGGAAGGTGCTCCGCGTCCTGGGCAACACGCTGGGCCTGGCCGGCTTTGAGCAAAATACCGCCACCGAGGTGCTGGTCCATGCGCTGGGCCCGGTGACAGGGGAGGGCGCCCGCTTTGCCCCGGCCGAGCAACTGAGCAACGCCACCAAGGCGCAGCCCACAGCAGCCACTGGCCAAGTGGGCGAGCCGGTGGTGGCGTCCATTTACCAACTTGACGGCCTGGTCAGGCGCGCGCCCTCGCTGCAGCTGACGGCCGATGCCCGCAGCCAGGCGCCCATGGAAAGCCAAGAGGTCAGCGCATGATTGACACCTTCTACCAATCCGGCCTGGGGCTGATGGGCGCCACCGCGTGGCCTGTGGTTTGGACCCTGATCAAAATTGTGGCGGTGCTGCTGCCGCTCATGGGCTGCGTGGCCTACCTCACGCTGTGGGAGCGCAAGGCCATTGGCTTTACGCAGATTCGCTTAGGCCCCAACCGCGTGGGCCCTTTTGGTTTGCTTCAGCCCATTGCCGATGCGCTCAAGCTGCTGACCAAAGAAATCATCATGCCCACGGCGGCCAGCAAGGGCTTGTTTGTGCTCGGCCCCATCATGACCATCATGCCTGCGCTGGCGGCTTGGGCGGTCATTCCCTTTGGCCCCGAGGTGGCGCTGGCCAACATCAACGCGGGCCTGCTGTTCATCATGGCCATCACCTCCTTGGAGGTCTACGGCGTCATCATTGCCGGTTGGGCGTCCAACTCCAAGTACGCTTTTTTGGGTGCGTTGCGCGCTTCGGCGCAAATGGTCAGCTATGAAATTGCCATGGGCTTTTGCCTGGTGGTGGTGCTCATGGTGTCGGCCAGCTTGAACATGACGGACATCGTGCTCGGCCAAGGCCAGGGCATGGGCTCGGACATGGGGCTCAACTTTTTGTCCTGGAACTGGCTGCCGCTGTTTCCGATTTTTGTGGTGTATTTCATTGCCGGTTTGGCTGAAACCAACCGCCACCCCTTTGACGTGGTCGAAGGCGAGTCTGAAATTGTGGCCGGCCACATGGTGGAGTACTCGGGCATGGCCTTTGCCATGTTCTTTTTGGCCGAGTACGCCAACATGCTCTTGGTCTCGATTTTGTGCGTGATCATGTTCTTGGGCGGCTGGTTGCCACCGGTGGAAGCCTTGGGCTTTGTGCCGGGCTGGATCTGGCTGGGCCTGAAAACCTTTGTGGTCGTCACCATGTTCTTGTGGGTGCGCGCCACTTTCCCGCGTTTTCGGTATGACCAGATCATGCGTCTGGGCTGGAAAATCTTTATTCCCGTCACCTTGGTGTGGCTGGTGGTGGTGGCTGCTTGGATGCAAACACCTTGGAGCATTTGGAAATGACCGTCATGACCTCTCAGGCCCCTGCCCGCGGCGCCTTCTCGCTCAAGGACTTTCTGTCCAGCTTCATGCTCACTGAGCTGCTCAAGGGCATGGCCCTGACCGGCAAGTACATGTTCAAGCGCAAGATCACGGTGCAATTCCCCGAAGAAAAAACGCCCATGTCGCCGCGTTTTCGGGGCCTGCACGCGCTGCGCCGCTATGACAACGGCGAGGAGCGCTGCATTGCCTGCAAGCTGTGCGAGGCGGTCTGCCCGGCGCTGGCCATCACCATCGAGTCTGAGGTGCGCGACGACGGCAGCCGCCGCACCACGCGTTACGACATCGACCTGACCAAGTGCATTTTTTGCGGCTTTTGTGAAGAAAGCTGCCCGGTGGACTCCATCGTCGAGACGCACATCCTGGAGTACCACGGTGAAAAGCGGGGCGACCTGTATTTCACCAAGGAGATGCTGCTGGCCGTGGGCGACCGCTACGAGACCGAGATTGCGGCCAACAAAGCGGCCGACGCCAAATACCGCTGAAGCCACGACCGCACACGACTACCCAGGACCGCCCTCACACCCGCTCTTGTCATGAGAGGGTGGCAGAAGAAAGATTCCAGACCCATGGACGTTAAATCAGCCTTGTTTTACCTGTTTGCCGCTGTGCTGCTGTTTGCAGCCTTCCGTGTGATCACGGCGCGCAACCCCGTGCACGCCGCCCTTTATTTGGTGCTGGCTTTTTTCCAGGCTTCGGCGCTGTGGCTGATGCTGCAGGCCGAGTTTTTGGCCATCACGCTGGTGCTGGTCTACGTGGGCGCGGTGATGGTGCTGTTCCTCTTCGTGGTGATGATGCTGGACATCAACATGGACCACATGCGCAAAGGCTTTTGGAAGCACTTTCCCCTGGCCGCCGGCCTGGGCACCTTGGTGGCGCTGGAGATGGCCGCGGTGCTCATGGGTGGTTTCCGTATCACCGAGCAGTCAGCCGCAGCAGGCGCTGCGGCCGAGTTGTCCAACACCAAAGAGCTGGGCAAAGTGCTTTACACCCAGTACCTTT
>CANHKH010000472.1 GCA_947460165.1 Comamonadaceae bacterium | reverse complement strand
TCGGTCAGCATGGTGGGCTCAAAGTACTGCGCGCCAAACGCATGGCGTGCGCCGCCCCACAGCAGGCGCGCGCCATCGGCCACGGCGCGCTGCACAAAGCCTTCCACCCTGTCGAGTTGGCGCGGGTGAATGATGGGCCCGACCTCGGTGCCCTCTTCGCGCGGGTCGCCCACCTTGAGCTGGTCCACCTGGGCGCGCAGCGCCTGCACAAAAGGCTCAGCCACTTGGTCATGCACCAAAAAGCGGGTGCCCGCCAGGCACACCTGGCCGGCGTTGCGGTACATCAGCGCGCCGGTGGCGGCAGCAGCTTGCAGGTCGGCGTCTTCCAGCACGATGAAGGGGCTCTTGCCGCCCAGCTCCAGGCTGCAGGGCACGAGGTTGGCGCCTGCGGCCTGGGCAATCCATTTGGCGGTGGCCACACTGCCGGTGAAAGACACGCGGGCCAGGCGGGGGTCGCTCACCAGCTTGGCGCCCGTGACAGCACCGCTGCCTTGCACCACGTTGAACACCCCTGCCGGCAACCCTGCGGCGTGCGCCGCGTCGGCCAGCAGCGAGCAAGTCAGCGGCGCCCACTCGGGCGGCTTGAGCACGCAGGTGTTGCCCGCCGCCAGCGCCGGCCCGAGCTTCCAGGTGGACAGCATGAGCGGCGCGTTCCAGGGCGTGACGATGGCCACCACGCCAGCCGGGTCGTGGCGCACCCGGTGGTGGGCCTGCTCGGTGTCCATGGGGCGCTCTTGCAGGCCGAGTGCATGTTCGGCAAACCAGCGAATGTTGAGCATGGCACGCGGCACCACGCCGTGGCGCATGCGGGACAACAGCACGCCTGCGTCGTTGGATTCAAGCAGACACAGCGCCTCCGCACGCTGGCCAATCTCGTGGGCAAAGCGGTCCAGGTAAGGCTGGCGTTGCGCCGCACTCAGGCGGCTCCAGGATTCAAAAGCCCGCTGGGCAGCGCGCACGGCCGCGTCCACCTCGGCCTCGCCGGCTTCGCAGATGTGGCCGAGCAAACGCTGGTCAATGGGGCTGTGCAGCTCAAAGCGCTGGGCCGAGGCCACGCGCTCGCCGTCAATGTAGTGGTCGGGCGAGACAGCCACGCCAGCCACGTTCAACAAGGGCGAAGCCATGCTCAACTCTTGCGCCCACTGCGGGTCTGGGCGGAGCGCCTGGGTAAAGCGGTCATGGATGTCTCCTCAACATAGAACGGGGTCCAACAAAAAAAGCAAGCTGCAAGCACTCAGCGTGTGCCGCACGCTCGCGCAGGTCTCAGTAAGCCGGGGCCGCAGGTGCTGCGCCCGAGCCACAAAACCGGCTGGCCAAGGCGCGGGCCGACTGGGTCAGCAAGCTGGTGTCCACGCCAATGGCCACAAAGCGCGCACCCAAGTGGGCGTAATGCCGCGCCAGGGCCTCGTCGGTGCACAAAATGCCAGCCGCCTTGCCCGCTGCGGTGATGGTGGCAATGGCCTGCTCGATCACAGCCCGCACTTGCGGGTGGTTGGGCTGGCCCATCAAGCCCATGGAGGCCGACAAATCGACAGGCCCAATGAAGACGCCGTCCACCCCTTCAACCGCCACGATCTCGGCCAACTGGGCGATGGCGGTCACGGTCTCCACCTGCACCAGCAGGCACACCTGTGCATTGGCCGCCGTCAGGTAATCACCGTACAAATTCCACCGAGAGGAGCGGGCCAGTCCGCTGCCCACGCCGCGCACACCCTGGGGCGGGTAACGCATGGCCCGCGCCAGATCGCTCGCTTGGGCGGCGCTGTCGACCATGGGCACCAACACGGTTTGCGCGCCCAGCTCCAGCACCTGCTTGATCAAGGCGGTCTGCCCCTCGGGGATGCGCACCACCGGGTGCGAGGCGTAGGGCGCCACGGCCTGCAAGGCGGCCAGGGTGGAGCGCAGGTCATTGGGGCCGTGCTCGCCGTCGATCAGCAGCCAGTCAAAGCCGCAAGTGGCGCAGGCCTCGGCCGCGTAAGCGTCGGCCAGCGCCAGCCACAGCCCGTACTGGGCAGGCCCCTCGCGCAGGGCCACTTTGAAACGATTCACAGGGGTGGACTGGCTCATACAAACCTCGCTGAAATAGAACCCAGGGGACCATAGTCTGCATGGAAGACATCGCCCACCGCACAGGGCACAGGCCGCGTGAAGGAGCCGCCCAGCACCATCTCGCCGGCTTTCAAGCCCTGGCCGTGGGGCGCCAGGCGATTGGCCAGCCAGGCCACGCCGTTGCCCGGGTGATTGAGCACCGCCGCGCCCAGGCCGGACTCTTCAATCACGCCGTTTTTGAACAACAAGGCCCCAGCCCAGCGCCAATCCACCGCGTGCGGCCGCATGGGGCGCGAGCCCAAGATGATGGCGCCATTGGCCGCGTTGTCGGCAATGGTGTCCAGCACCCGGCGCGGCGCTTGGGTGTGGCGGTCAAACTGCTCAATGCGCGCGTCAATCAGCTCCAGCGCGGGCACCACATGGTCGGTGGCGTTGAGCACGTCGCACAAGCTCACGTGAGGGCCTTGCAGGTCACGCGCCAAGATAAAGGCGAACTCCACCTCCAGGCGCGGCACGATGAAGCGCTGGGTTGGGATCTCCGCGCCGTCGCTGAGCACCATGTCATCGAGCAAAGTGCCGTAATCGGGCTCGGTGATCTGCGAGGCCAGCTGCATGGCCCGCGAGGTCAGGCCAATTTTGTGGCCCACCACGCGCCGGCCTTGGGCCATGCACAGGTCCATCCAGGCTTGCTGAATGGCGTAGCTGTCGGCCACGGTCATGTGCGGATAAAGGCGCGAAAACTGCTCCACCTGCACGCGCGTGCGCTGCGCTTCATGCAGGCGGCGGGCCAGGGCCTGGTGGGTCTGGGCATCGAGGGTCATGCAGTCCGTGTCCTTGGCGATCAACTGGCTGGAAAGGTCCATGAGCGGCAGTGTGCAAGGCTAGTCAGTCATTCACAAACGATAAATAAAGGGGTATTCATAAGCCAAAGTGGATAATCAAACCCCTCGCCCTCCCAAACCTTGCCATGCCGCTGACCCGCTTGACCCTGCGCCAGTTCGAAGCCTTTGGCGCGGTGGCCGATGCGCGCGGCTTTGCCCCCGCGGCCCTGCGCATGGGTTTGTCGGCCTCGGCCGTCAGCCAGTTGGTGGCCGAGCTGGAGGCCTCGCTGGGCTTCAGGCTGTTTGACCGCCACACCCGCCGGGTGGAGTTGTCCAGCGCCGGCCGTGAGTTTTTGGGGCTGGCCCAGTCGGTGCTGCGCCATGTGCAGCAGGCCGAGTCGGGGGCCGCTGACATTCGCGACAGCGTCTCGGGCATCGTGCGCGTGGCCGCC
>CANHKH010000471.1 GCA_947460165.1 Comamonadaceae bacterium | reverse complement strand
GAGCTTTCAGCAAATGGCCGGCTCCATGACCGGCATGACCGAGCTGGAGTACCGCGACATGATGATCCGTGGTGGCCGCTCCGTCGAGGGCAACCGTTACGTGGGCGAAGAGGGCGACGCCCAAGCCCACCGCCAGCCGCAAGGCGCCGCACACCAAGGAGCTTGAACATGGCCGCACGCATCACCGCCTCTGTTTTCACCTCGCACGTCCCCGCCATTGGCGCGGCCATGGACATGGGCAAGACCCAGGAAGACTATTGGAAGCCCGTTTTCGCGGGCTACGAGTTCTCCAAGCAGTGGATGAAAGACAACAAGCCCGACGTCGTCATCTTGGTCTTCAACGACCACGCCACCGCCTTCAGCCTGGACATGATTCCCACCTTTGCCATTGGCACGGCGGCCCAGTTCCAGCCTGCCGACGAAGGCTGGGGCCCTCGCCCGGTGCCCATGGTCCAAGGCCACCCCGAGCTGGCCTCGCACATCGCGCACAGTGTCATTCAGCAGGACTTTGACCTGACCATCGTCAACAAAATGGACGTGGACCACGGCCTGACGGTGCCGCTGTCGCTGATGTGCGGCGAGCTCGACCCGAACAAGGACGCCTGGCCCTGCCCGGTGATTCCCTTCGCGGTCAATGTGGTGCAGTACCCCGTGCCCAGCGGCATGCGCTGCTTCAAGCTCGGCCAGGCCATCCGCCGCGCCGTGGAGAGCTTTGACCAAGACATCAACGTGCACATCTGGGGCACGGGCGGCATGAGCCACCAGCTGCAAGGTGCGCGCGCCGGCCTCATCAACCGCGAGTGGGACAACAACTGGCTGGACAAAATGATCCATGACCCCGTGGCCTGCGCCCAGACCCCGCACATCAACTATGTGCGCGAAGCCGGCAGCGAAGGCATAGAGCTGGTCATGTGGCTGATCGCCCGCGGCGCCATGGCCGACGTGGAAGGCGAGCAGGTTGTTGGCCGCACCCCCACGGTGCTGCACCGCTTCTACCATGTGCCTGCGTCCAACACGGCGGTTGGGCACGCGATTCTTGAAAACGCCTGACACTGCTGAAGGTCAAGCTGCTTTTTTTCCTTGTATTTTGATAGTCAACATAACAAAATGCAAGGA
This sequence comes from Comamonadaceae bacterium, assembly GCA_947460165.1. Taxonomy (GTDB): domain Bacteria; phylum Pseudomonadota; class Gammaproteobacteria; order Burkholderiales; family Burkholderiaceae_C; genus Polaromonas. Next base: position 2,214 of record CANHKH010000471.1, on the reverse strand, counting down.
TGATTGGCCGTCTTTTTAGCCGTGAATTACAAGATCGCTTGGCTTATTCGCCCGGCGTGGTCTTGCTGGGCGCGCGCCAAGTGGGCAAATCCACCTTGGCGCGCACCCTGGCGGCGCAAACGCCAGAGGCGGTTTTTTTAGATTTGGAATCGCCCGAAGACCGGGCCAAGTTGGACCGGGCCAGCGCATTTTTTGCAGCCCACCGAAACCGCTTGGTCGTGCTCGATGAAGTACAAGCCTTGCCCGAGTTGTTTGTGCAACTGCGGCCCGACATCGATGCAGACCGCAGACCTGGACGCTTTTTGCTCTTGGGCTCGGCCAACGGTGCCTTGTTGCGGCAATCGGCAGAGTCACTGGCCGGGCGTGTGAGCTACATGGAACTGCCGCCATTGCTGTGGACCGAACTGCAAGCCGACACGGCTGGCCAAGATGCCACGCAGCACTTGCTGGCCTTGCAATCACTGTGGCAGCGTGGTGGCATGCCCCTGAGCACCTTGGCCAAAACCGACGCGCAGTCGCTGCGTTGGCGCAACGACTACTTGCAATCTGTGGTGCGCCGTGACCTGCCCGCCTTGGGCATCACCATTCCTGGCGAAACCCTGTGGCGTTTTTTGCGCATGTTGGCTCACCAACACGGGCAAATTTTCAACGCTTCTGCGTTGGCCGTGGCCATGGGCGGCATCTCGCACATCACGGTGGGGCGCTACCTTGACATCTTTTGTGATGCGCTGATCGTGCGCAAGGTCGAGCCCTATTTTGTCAACCTGGGCAAGCGCTTGGTCAAATCACCCAAGGTCTACTTTCGCGACACGGGCTTGCTGCATGCCTTGCTGGGCATAGGCAACGCCCATGACTTGCAGGGTCACCCCATGTCGGGTTACTCGTGGGAAGGCCTGGTGATGAACCACATTGCCGCCTTGTTGCCTTTGACGGCCAGCGGCAATGCCACGCTGAATTTTTTCCGCACAGCCGCCGGGGCTGAAATGGACGCGGTGGTGGACACTGGGGCAGAGCGCATTGGGTTTGAAATCAAACTCTCCAATGCGCCGCGCGTGACCAAAGGTTTTTGGAGCGCCATCACCGACTTGAAACTCAGCCGCGCTTATGTGGTGGCACCGGTCAGTTCGTCTTGGCCCTTGGCGGACAACGCGCAGGTGATTCCTTTGCATGAGCTTGCGCGGGTGTTGGGGGTGCAGACATGAGTGCGCAACCCGACATCCAAGCTGGCCGCCTTGTTCATCGCCGCCTCTTCAATTCGTTACTTTTTTAAGCGTCTTCACTTTCACAAGGAAACACCCATGAGCAAACCCATCCAAGTCGCCCTCGCAGGCGCAGGTGCCTTTGGCATCAAACACCTTGACGGCATCCGCCATATCGACGGCGTCAAAGTCGTCTCGCTGATAGGCCGCGAGTTCGCTAAAACCAAAGAGGTCGCCGACAAGTACGGCATAGGCCATGTCACCACCGACCTGAACGAATCTTTGGCTTTGAAAGAAGTCGACGCGGTCATTTTGTGCACGCCCACGCAAATGCACGCCAGTCAGACCTTGGCTTGCCTGCAGGCGGGCAAGCATGTGCAGGTGGAAATTCCCCTGTGCGATGTGTATCAAGAAGGCCAAGAAGTTTTGCGTGTGCAAAAAGAATCTGGCTTGGTCGCCATGGTGGGCCACACCCGGCGTTTTAACCCCAGCCACCAGTACGTGAATCAAAAAATCAAGGCCGGCGGTTTCAACATTCAGCAGTTGGATGTGCAGACCTACTTTTTCCGCCGCACCAACATGAACGCGCTGGGCCAGCCGCGCAGCTGGACCGACCACCTGCTGTGGCACCACGCCGCGCACACGGTGGATTTGTTCGCCTACCAGTGCGGCAGCCCCATTGTCAAAGCCAACGCGGTGCAAGGCCCCATTCACCCAGCGCTGGGCATTGCCATGGACATGAGCATTCAGTTGCAAGCGGCCAACGGCGCCATTTGCACGCTGTCGCTCAGCTTCAACAACGACGGCCCGCTGGGCACTTTTTTCCGCTACATCGGCGACAGCGCCACCTACCTGGCGCGCTACGACGACCTGTTCACCGGCAAAGAAGAAAAAATCGACGTCTCGCAGGTGGCGGTGTCCATGAACGGCATTGAGCTGCAAGACCGCGAGTTCTTCGCCGCCATCCGCGAAGGCCGCGAGCCCAATTCATCGGTGGCGCAGGTGCTGCCGTGCT
>CANHKH010000470.1 GCA_947460165.1 Comamonadaceae bacterium | reverse complement strand
GCCAAACCCACGCGTGTCCAGCGCTGCGCCTTGCGCATCTCGAACCAACCCAGCACGGCCTGCATCAACAAACCAAAAGTCAGAAAATTGACCACGCCCAAGAGCTGCGCGGCCTCTTTTGTCTGAGCCCAAGTCCAGGGGACAAATTGTCCCAGAACGTCAAAGAGCGTCAGGTACTGCAGCAGGCACGCACCCAGGTGCAGCAAGACCAAAAGCTGTGTTCGGTCGTAGCGCAGCAGCAGCATGGCCAGCATGGCCAGGGTGAGCAGGGCATAGACAGTCACCACCGCACCCATCTTGACTTGGCTGCTGAGGTCTTGCTCGGCCGCATCTGCAGCGGTCATGAGTTGCGCCCTGAACAAGAGTGCACCTGTGGACTCCACCCGAACATAAATTGTCTGCAAGCCCGGTGGCAATCGGACCATGGTTTTGGCCTGCGCTGCGCGGCTGCTCAGATCCAGGCCGGCACCATGCCGTGCAGCATCAGCCTGGGGCAAAAACACGGTCACGCTGTCCATGAGCGTGGGGCTGATGCTCAGTGTCAAGGGCGCTGGGTCTGGGGGGACATCGGCGGTCAGGCGAAACCAGAAGGCGGACCGGCTGAACCCAGCGAGAGTCACTTTGGTCGTTGGCAAAAACGCCTGGTCTTTGACTTGCGCCCAAGTCATTTGCCCTTGCTTGTCCTCAAAAAGGGCGCGCTCCAGCACCAAGTCTTTTGCTGCAGCTGCTCCCAGCGACATCCCGAGGAACCATGCCAGGCAACAAAGTTTCAAAAGCTTGACCATGCTCACAATCATAAAGATCAGGGTCTGCAAGCTTTGGCAAGCATTGTCCGCCGATTTGGACTGGCTTTGCGCAGGCGAACCATCGCTGGCAGGCTTGTTTCCTACAAGGAAAAAGCCACGGATAGGTTTTTTGTTGGAGCCAGCCTGCTGGCGATGGGGGCCGGTCAACGGGCGTGGCCTCACGCGACGACTCGCTGGCAGGCTTGTCTCCCGCAAGGGAAAACCTGGTAGAGGACCCCTCCTGGGGAGGGTCGCTTGGCTCAGGCTGCCGCCAATTCCTTGGCTGTTGCAGCTTCACTGGAGGCGGCGGCCGGCAGACGCATCAGGTGGTCAAAGGCCGACAACGCCGCCTTGGCGCCATCGCCCGCGGCAATCACGATTTGCTTGAAGGGCACGGTGGTGCAGTCACCAGCGGCGAACACGCCAGGCAGGTTGGTGTGGCCTTTGGCGTCCACCTCGATCTCGCCAAAGCGGCTGAGCGCCAGCGTGCCTTTGAGCCACTCGGTGTTGGGCACCAGGCCAATTTGCACGAACACGCCTTCCAGGGCCACCGTCACGTCCTGGCCGCTGCTGCGGTCGCGCAGCACCATGCCGTTGACCTTGCCCGCCTCACCCGTGATCTCGGTGGTTTGCGTGTTCAGGTGGATGCTCACATTGGCCAGGCTTTTGAGCTTGGCCACCAGCACGGCGTCGGCCTTGAGTTGGTCGGCAAATTCCACCAGCGTGACATGCGCCACCAGGCCGGCCAGGTCGATGGCCGCTTCCACGCCGGAGTTGCCGCCGCCAATCACGGCCACGCGCTTGCCCTTGAACAGGGGGCCGTCGCAGTGCGGGCAATAGGCCACGCCTTTGTTTTTGTATTCCAGCTCGCCGGGCACGTTGATGTTGCGCCAGCGCGCACCGGTCGAGACGATGATGCTGCGCGCCTTGAGCGTGCCGCCGTTTTCCATGCGCACCTGCACCAGGCCGCCGGGCTCGGTGGCGGGGATGAGCGCCACAGCGCGCTGCTGCGTCAGGGTCTCCACACCGTAGTGTTTGACATGCGCTTGCAGCGCGGCCGAGAGCTTGGGGCCGTCGGTCTCCAGCACCGAGATGTAGTTCTCTATGCCCATGGTGTCATTGACCTGGCCGCCCAGGTTTTCAGCGGCAATGCCTGTGCGTATGCCTTTGCGGGCGGCATACACGGCGGCCGCCGCACCGGCAGGCCCGCCGCCTATGATGAGCATGTCGTAGGGGTCTTTGGCGTCGAGCTTGGCCGCATCGCGGGCGCCGGCGCCGGTGTCTAGCTTGGCAATGATTTCTTCTGCGCTCATGCGGCCCGAGCCAAACACCTGACCGTTCAAGAAGACCATGGGCACGGCCATGATCTCGCGCGCCTGAACTTCCTGCTGGAAGGCGCCGCCTTCGATCACCACCGTCTTGATGCGGGAGTTGAAGATGGCCATGAGTGAGAGCGCTTGCACCACGTCTGGGCAGTTGTGGCAGTCCAGGGACATGTAGACCTCAAAGTTGAAGTCGCCGTCCAGCGCGCGGATGTTGTCCAGCACCTCGGCCTCCACCTTGGGCGGGTGGCCGCCAGTCCACAGCAGGGCCAGCACCAGCGAGGTGAACTCGTGGCCCAGCGGCAGGCCGGCAAAGCGCACGCCGCTGGTTTGGCCCTCGCGGGCGACCACGAAGGAGGGCTGGCGCGTGTCCTGGCCACTCCAGTCCACCGCCACCTTGTCGCTCAAGGACGCGATGGTCTCAAGCAACTCGCGCATCTCGCTGGCCGTGCTGCTGTCGTCGAGCGCGGCAATCAGGCGGATGGGCTGGCGCAGCAGGCCAAGGTACTGTTGCAGCTGGGATTTGAGGGTGTCGGCTAGCATGGGTTTTCTGGGGTGACGGTGATTTGCTGAACACAGCGCACGCTTGTGGCATGCGCTGGATTCAACGCCCTGACGTGCAGGGCATCAGGGACTTCGGTTTAGATCTTGCCGACCAGTTCCAGCGAAGGCGCAATGGTCTTGGCGCCTTCGTTCCATTTGGCGGGGCACACTTGGCCGGGGTTGGCGGCGGTGTACTGGGCGGCCTTGAGCTTGCGCAGGGTTTCTTTCACGTCGCGGGCGATTTCGTTGGAATGCACTTCCATGGTCTTGATCACGCCGTCGGGGTTGATCACAAAGGTGCCGCGCAGGGCCAGGCCTTCTTCTTCAATGTGCACGCCAAAGGCGCGGGTCAGGGTGTGGGTGGGGTCGCCCACCAGGGGGAATTTGGCCTTGCCCACGGCGGGCGAGGTCTCGTGCCAGACTTTGTGCGAGAAATGCGTGTCGGTGGTGACGATGTAGACCTCGGTGCCGGTTTTCTGGAACTCGGCATAGTTGTCGGCCGCGTCTTCCACTTCGGTGGGGCAGTTGAAGGTGAAAGCAGCGGGCATGAAAATCAGCACAGACCACTTGCCTTTGAGGCTTTGCTCGGTGACTTCAATGAATTTGCCGTTGTGGAAGGCTTGGGTTTTGAAAGGCTGAACGGCGGTGTTGATGAGGGACATGTAAATTCCTTTTGGTTTT
>CANHKH010000469.1 GCA_947460165.1 Comamonadaceae bacterium | reverse complement strand
CGGGTGCTGGCCAGCCCCATCCGCATGTCGCGTTCTGCCTTGCGACCCGTGCAGCGCCCCCCCCTGCTGGGCGAGCACAACGCCGAGGTGGCCCTGGGCTGGCCGGCGCTGCCAGCGTCTTGAATGACGCCGCCTTTTTTTGTCAAGCGAGATTGGAGACCGCCATGGAGATCAAACGAATTGCGGGCGCATTAGGCGCCACCCTCACCGGCATTGACCTGTTGGAGCCGCCCTCGCCTGAGAGCATCGCCGCCTTGCGCGCAGCCTGGCTGGCGCACAAAGTGATTTTCCTGCCCCGCCAGCCCCTGAGCCCAGCGCAGTTCCTGCGCTTTGCCAAAGCGGTGGGCCAGCCCGTGGAGTACCCGTTTGTCAAAGGCATAGAGGGCTTTCCCGAGATCATCGAGGTCAAAAAGCTAGAGCACGAGCGCGTCAACTTTGGTGGCGTGTGGCATTCCGACACCACCTACTTGCAGGAGCCGCCCATGGGCACCATGCTGCTGTCCAAGGTCATTCCGCCCTATGGCGGCGACACGCTGTTTGCCAACCAAGTGGTCGCGTATGAGGCGCTGTCAGACACCATGAAGCGGCTGCTTGATGGCTTGGTGGGCATATCCAGCTCGGCCAAGGCCGATGTGTCTAAGACGCGCGAAGACCGCCTGCGCAGCGACGGCAACGACACGGCGCCCAAGGAGTTCACCGCGCGCCACCCGGTGGTGCGCACCCACCCTGAAACCGGTGAAAAAGCCTTGTACGTCAATGTGGCTCACACCGCTGGCATCGAAGGCCTGACCGACGCAGAGAGCGCGCCACTGCTGAGCTTTCTTTTTGCCCACCAGGTCAAGCCAGAATTCACCTGCCGCTGGTCCTGGGAGCCGGACTGCATCGCGTTTTGGGACAACCGCAGCGCCATGCACAACCCGGTCAACGACTACCACGGCTTTCGCCGTTTGCTCCAGCGCATCACGCTGGCCGGCACTCGCCCTGTGTGAGAGCGCTGGCGAGCCCGGAGCTGGCCCAGAGAAGAGCCTGAACCCGCCAGTGCCAGATCAAACCGGTCGCTTGCGAATCAGGTATTTCTGCAGCCCATCCATGACCAACTCGCCGCGCTGGTTGTGCATGGTCGATCGCAAGGTCAACACGCCGGTGGATCGGTTGGGCAGCAACTCGCTCACTTCAAGCGCCGGGTAAACCGTGTCACCGACAAACACCATGCCCAGGAAACGGCTGCTTTGCTCAATAAAGCCTTTGAGCGAGTCCTCCACGTAGTAGGCGAACAAGCCAGCGCCGCCGCAGGTTTGCGCCAGCAGCTGAAAACCGTGGGCCAGCATGTGCGGCATGCCGCGGGTGCGGCAATACTCCACGTCGTAGTGCACCGGGTGGTTGTCGCCACTGGCCATTTGAAAGGCAGCGAACACACCCTCGGTCATGGTCCGCGAGGGCAGCACAAAGCGCTCGCCGATGCTGAAGTCCTCGAACCATTTGGTGTCTACGAGGCGGTGCTGGCGGGGATCAAAGCTCGGATCGGCGGTCATGTTCAATTCAAAAGGGAGTGGATGAACGAAGGTGTGTGCTTGGCAGCAAGGGCCCGCTTGGGCTTGCGGGGTGGACCTCTCAAGCCAGCTCGGAGGGCGTCAGCACAATCCGGCCCACGGATTTGCCTTGCTCGAGATCAGCCAGGGCCTCATTGACCTCGCTCATGGGCCGGCGGGTCAGGGGAATCCCCGGCAACTGCCCTTGGCGGGAGTACTCGACCAACTCCTTGAGCTCGTCCAGGGTGCCCACATGGGAGCCGCGCACCGTGAGGTTGCGCGGCGACAACAGGGGCAGCGCAATCTCGAGGCTGCCGCCCATCAAGCCCACGATGACGATGACCGTGCCCTTGACGGCCACCGCCATGGCCAAGGACGCGGTTTGACCACTGCCCACAAAATCAATGACGCCGCGAATGGGGCCGCCCGCCGCCGCCTTCAAGGCTGCGGCGGTGTCGGGGGTGCGGTTGTCAAAAATCACATCGGCCCCTTGCGCTTGGGCGGCCTGCAGCTTCACCGGGTCGATGTCGGCCACCACCAAGCCGGCGCGGGTCACCAGGCGGGCCGCGGCCAGCGCCGACAGGCCCAGGCCGCCCGCGCCTATCAACAAAATGCGGTCCGTGGGCTTCATGGGTGGCATTTTTTTCAAGGCGCCAAAGGCGGTCAGCCCCGAGCAGGCCAGCGTGGCGGCGGCATGCACATCGAGCGTGCCAATGTCGATCAGGTAGCGGGCATCGGGCACCAACACGTACTCGCTGAAGCCGCCATCGGCCTTGGCGCCCAGGCTGCGTTGGGCCTCGCAATCGGTGTCGCGCAGGTCCTGGCACGCCTCGCAAACGCCGCAGCCTATCCAGGGGTAGACCAGCACCTGGCGGCCCATCCAGGCCGGGTCCACCTCGACGCCCACTTGGGCCACGCTGCCGGCGATTTCATGGCCCAGGGTCATGGGGATCTTGGCGCCATACTGCGCGGCGGTCAGGCGCTTGTTGCCACCCAGGTCAAAATAGCCGTCGCGCAAATGGATGTCGCTGTGGCACAGCCCGGCCGCTTGCACCTTGACCAGCACCTGTTTGCCCTGGGGCACCGGCTGCGCCACTTGGCGCGCTTGCAGAGGCTGGCCCCAATCGACGATTTGATAGCTCTTCATGGTGTCTGCTGCAATCTAAAACGCCCATGCTAGCCAGCCGGGCCCTGGGCCACAAGTGGGATTTGCTGAAGCCTTGTTCAGCTTTCCCACCCCGCCGCCCAGCGGCGTCGGCTGATGCGGGGCCGTGAACGATGCTTCAGTTAATGTGAATTCACGCTGGTGTTCAAAGTTCAGAGAATGCCTTTTGCCCAAGTTCTTGTGTCGCGCACTGCGATGGACCTTTTTTTTCAGACCAGCCACCATGCGAACAGACCCCGGTCCCTTTGAGTTGGCTCACCCCAACAGCTTTTACATCGGCGGGCAATGGACCACGCCCTCAGGCCCAGGCCAGATTGTGGTCACCAATTCGGCCACGGAGGCTCACTTTCTGAGCGTGCCCGAGGCCCAAGAGGCCGACATGGACGCGGCCGTGGCGGCCGCCAGAGCCGCTTTTGACACAGGCCCCTGGCCGCGCATGACGCCCCACGAGCGCGCGTTTTACATGCGCGCCTTGGCCGATGAACTCGACCGCCGCAGCGAAGACCTGGCCCGGGTCTGGACCACCGAGTCGGGGGTGGTTCACAGCGCCGCGCGGGTGACCGCCAAGACCTTGGGCGATGCCTACCGTTTTTATGCCGGGCTGGCCGACACCTTCCCCTTCATCGAGCAGCATGTGCCCAAGGGCGG
>CANHKH010000468.1 GCA_947460165.1 Comamonadaceae bacterium | reverse complement strand
TCTCCATTTCTCGTACTTCGTGGCCACGCGCTTTCAGGGCGTCCACGGTGCTGCGGTCAAAACGCTGTGCTTCCAGCAAAGTGGGGCCACCCAGCGAGCCGAAGTTGGGCAGGTCAATCGCCTGCTGCGCGTTAAGGCCCCAGTGCAGCGTGCCCGTGAGCAGCTTGGCGGTGTAGTGGATGATGAGTGCGCCCCCGGGGCTGCCGCCGCTCATGAGGAGTTGGCCTGTGGCCTTGTCAAACACCAGTGTGGGCGACATCGACGAGCGCGGGCGTTTGCCGGGCTCGACCCGGTTGGCGATGGGGCGGCCCTGCGCGTCGGCAGGAGCCAGGCTGAAATCGGTCAACTCGTTGTTGAGCAAAAAGCCGCCGGGGCGAGTCGGGTCGGTGGTGACCATGCGGCGTGAGCCAAAAGCGGCTTCGATGGTGGTGGTCATGGCCACTGCGCGACCTTGTGCATCGACCACGCTGATGTGGCTGGTGCCGTATTCAATTTGTGTGGGCCTGGGGGCGAAGCTGGTTTTTTGTCCGCCGGGCTGGCCCGCTGGGGCCGCTTTCATGGCCTGGGCACCGATCAGCTGACTGCGTTCGCGCAGGTAGCCGGGCGCGAGCAGGATGCGCCAGTCGCCAGCGGGGGCGCTCACAAATTCCGGGTCGGCCACAAACTGCGCCCGGTCGGCAAAAGCCAGGCGCGAGGCTTCGGTATAACGGTGCAGCCAGTCGGATGCGGGCAGGCCGCCTGCCAGCTCGGGGCCTTGGGCCTGGGTGTGGCCCAGCATGCCCAAAATTTGGCCAATGGCGATCTGGCCCGAAGACGGTGGCGGAAAGCCGCAGATGCGGTAGGCCCGCGATGCGGCGGTGTGGTCAAAACACAGGGCTTCGCGCATGCGGGGCTGGTAGTTGGCCAAGTCTTGCAGGCTCAGGGTGCCAGGGCGGGGTGCTTGGGCCGTGCGTGCCACCATGGCCGCAGCCACCGGCCCTTCGTGCAGGGCGCGGCTGCCACCCTCGGCAATGCGTCGCAACACATGGCCATATTCGGGGTTGCGCAGCACATGGCCCACGGGCCAGGCTTGGCCATCGGCTTGGTAGAAAAAGCGCAGGGCCAGCGGGTCTTGTTTGAGCAGCGCGTCGGCGTTCAGCAATGCGTGCAAACGGGGGCTGACCCGAAAGCCTTGCTCTGCCAGGGTGATGGCGGGCTGCAGCAACTGCGCCCAAGGCAGACGGCCGTGCTGGCGGTGGGCCACCTCCAGCATGCGCACCACGCCGGGCACGCCCACCGAATGGCCGCTTTGAACTGCATCTGCGAACGGCAGTGGTTGGCCTTGGTCAAGAAACATGTCCCCGCGTGCGCCAGCGGGGGCGGTTTCGCGCCCGTCGTGCGCTGTGACTTTTTGGCCATCAAAGTGCAGCAAAAATGCACCGCCGCCAATGCCACTGGATTGCGGCTCGACCAGGCCCAGCACCATTTGCACGGCAATGGCCGCATCGAGTGCCGAGCCGCCTGCGCGCAGCACCTGGTGCCCCGCATCGGTGGCCAGCGGGTTGGCGGCTGCCACCGCTTGGCGCGTGAAGGCCCAGCCGGGTTTGCTGGTGTTGCCACTGGCCGCTTCGGGTTGCGTGGCGTGATCGGGCCTGCTGTAGCGCAGGGCGTTGGCGGGCGGCTGGGTGGTGCAGGCGCTCAAAAGCGCCAGCAGGATCAGGCTCGAAGGCCAATGTGTTTTCATGTGTTCCCTCTTTGGTGGACAACCGCATTCGCCCGCTCGATGGTGGCGATGGGACCTTTGAATTTAGTCCATATTCCTTTTAAGGTCTCAATGCTTGCGAACTTTGCAACGCCGCCTTCAGTTGCGGCAAAAGCCGCTGGGCCTCCATCTCGCCCGACTGCCGTGCCATTCGGGAAAAGCGGGTGTGGGTCGGGTGGAAAACCCCATGTCCGGGTGGATCACAAAATCAGCGTGTTGTAGTTCCGGATCATTAAATGACAATAGTAGACGGTGTCAACAACTGAAGGTGAACATGTTAATTTTGTACACGGCGCAGAGCGTGAGCGCCTCAAGTTTCGAGTGGACTGGCTTGAGCATGGCGCAAAAAACCTTGTGCCTTTATGGCTTGCTGATGGCGGCGGTGCTATTGCCCACCTATGCGTTGTCTTGGGTTGATTTGCGGACTCTGCGCGAGGTGGGCATCTGGGCCAAGCCCATGAAGTTCATGGCGGGCACGGCGTTGTTTGCCCTGACCACCGTCTGGTTGACCCTGCTGGTACCTGGCAATGTAGGTCAAGGCCAAAGCTTTCAGTGGATCGCTGCTTTGATCATCGTCACCTCTTTGTTTGAGGTGGTGTACATCACTTACCAAGCGTCGCTCGGTGAGGGCTCTCACTACAACACCACCGACCCTGTGCGGGCGATTTTGTTTGGCCTGATGGCTGTTGCTGCGGTGGGCTTGGTGGCATCACAAGCCTGGCTGGCGTGGGTCATTTGGAAGGCTTTGGGGACAGCGGTGCTCACACCCACCCTCTTGGCGGTGCTTTTGGGCTTGGCCCTGACCTTTGTGTTGTCCACCGTGAGCGGCTTCATGTTGGGCGGCAAGCAACCGCCTGCTGGCGTGGGCTGGCCGGTGGTGGGCTGGCACACCTGGCAAGACTTGCGCCCCGCTCATTTTTTGGCGGTACACGCCCAGCAATTCATCCCATTGGCGGGCATCCTTGCTGAGCGGGTGGCAGGTCAGTCAGCCATGCCAGGGGTGCTTGCTTTCACGAGCGCGTACATCGCGGCTTGGTTAGCCTTGAGTTGGATGGGCATGGCGACTTGAGTCATTGGGCCTGCTGGGGGCTCACTTAGGAGCCAGTCGAATCGCACCATCCAGACGGATCACCTCGCCATTGAGCATGTCGTTTTCGATGATGTGTTTGGCCAGCTTGGCGTAGTCTTGCGGGGTGCCCAAGCGGCTGGGGAAGGGCACGCCCGCCGCCAGAGCGTCCTGTACTTCTTGGGGCATGCCAAACAACATGGGCGTGCCGAAGATGCCGGGGGCAATGGTCATGTTCCGGATGCCGTTGCGCGAGAGGTCGCGGGCAATGGGCAAGGTCATGCCGACGATGCCGCCTTTGGATGCGGCATAAGCGGCCTGACCGATTTGGCCGTCGTAAGCCGCCACGCTGGCGGTGCTGATCAGCACGCCGCGCTCGCCGGTGGCTTCGGGTTCGTTTTTGCACATGGCTTCAGAGGCCAGGCGGATCATGTTGAAGGTGCCCACCAGGTTGACCATGATGGTCTTGGTGTAGACGGCCAGGTTGTGTGCGCCGTTCTTGCCCACGGTTTTTTCGGCGGGGGCGATGCCCGCGC
>CANHKH010000467.1 GCA_947460165.1 Comamonadaceae bacterium | reverse complement strand
TCTTGATGGATGTGTGCTTTGACGACAAAGGCGACATTGACCGCGAAAGCTTCATCACCGAGGTGCGCGGTGGCAAGGTGGTGGTGGCCGAGACCCTGCCAGCCTTGGGCAAAAAATAAAATCGCAGCTGCGCCCAGGGCCTGCCCGCATGAACGCTGGCAGGCCCTGTTGTTTGACCTTGTGGTTTGAACCTGCCCAAAGCAACACATGTCCCCCAAAAACTTTGTACTCGCCGGCCTGATGGGCTGGCCCGTGGCCCACAGCCGCTCACCCACCATCCACAACCACTGGATCGCGCAGCACGGCCTGTGGGGTTCCTACGTGCTCTTGCCGGTGCAGCCCGAACGGCTGGAGGCGGCCATGCGCGGCCTGCCAGCCCTGGGCTTTGCGGGCTGCAATGTCACAGTGCCGCACAAAGTCAGTGCCATGGCCTTCATGGACGAGTTGCACCCCTCGGCCCAGCGCATTGCGGCGCTCAACACCATCGTGGTGCGGGCCGACGGCAGCTTGTACGGCATGAACAACGACGGTGTGGGCTACATCCAAAGCCTGCGTGATGCCGACCCGACTTGGCGCGGTGACGCCGGCCCGGCCCTGGTGCTGGGCGCGGGCGGCGCGGCGCGCGCCATTGTGGTGGGCTTGCTTGACGAGGGCGCACCCGAGGTGCGCATCACCAACCGCACGCTGGAACGCGCGCAGGCCTTGGCCGCTGACTTTGGCGAGCGCGTCAAGGTGATCCCCTGGGATGCGCGCAACGAGGCCATGCAAGGCGCGGCCTTGCTGGTCAACACCACCACCCAGGGCATGCATGGCCAAAGCGCGCTCGATGTGGTGCTGGACCACCTGCCTGCGACGGCCATGGTCTCGGACGCCGTCTACATTCCACAGGAAACCCCTCTGCTGCAGCTTGCCCGCCTGCGCGGCCACCGCACCGTCAATGGCCTGGGCATGCTGCTCAACCAGGCGCGGCCCGCTTTTCATGCCTGGTTTGGTGTGATGCCTGAGCTCACCCCCGCCTTGCGCGCGGCTGTGCAGGCCACGTTCTAAGCCATGAGCATCTTCGATCTGCCCAAGATCGACAGCCACTGCCATGTGCTGGACCCGGCCCGCTTTGCGTATCCCCCCAGCGTGCCCTACCACCCTCAGGGCCAGGAGGTGGGCACGGCCGACTATTTCACGCATGTGATGCAAGCCTACGGCGTGCGCCATGCCCTGCTGGTCGGCCCCAATTCGGGCTACGGTGAAGACAACCGCTGCCTGCTCGACGCCATTGCGCGCGGCCAAGGCCGCTTCAAGGGCGTGGCCGTGGTGCCGCCCGATTGCTCACTGAGCGCGCTGCAGGACCTGCAGGCCCAGGGCGTGGTGGGCATGGCCTTCAACAGCGCGCTGCATGGCCTGGCGCACTACAGCGGCATCGACGGCTTGCTCAGCCGCCTGCAGAGCCTGGGGATGTGGGCGCAGTTTCAGGTCAAGGGCGACCAGCTGGCCAGCCTCTTGCCGCGCATCAGGCACAGCGGCGTGCGGGTGCTCATTGACCACTGCGGCCGGCCAGAACTGGCCGACGGCCCCGAGGCGCCCGGCATGCTTGCCCTGTTGGCGCTGGCCGAGGGTTCGGACCTGGTGGTCAAGCTCTCGGGCTTTGCCAAGTTTTCGCAGACCGGTTTTCCTTTTGACGACACCTCCGCCCATGTGCAGCGCCTGTGGCAGGCCCTGGGGCCTGAGCGCTGCATCTGGGCTTCGGACTGGCCTTACCTGCGCGCCGATCACCGGCTCGATTACGGCGTCATGCTGCAGCTGGCCGCGCGTTGGTTCACGCCCGCGCAATGCCAACAAATGATGTGGGACACCCCGGCCAAGCTTTTCAACTGGTGATCAATACATGACCGATTTTTTGCAACTTTTTTTCAGCGGCCTGGCCACGGGCAGCATTTACGGGCTGGTGGCGCTGGGTTTCACGCTGCTGTGGCAGGCCTCGGGCACCATCAATTTTGCGCAAGGCGAGTTCGTCATGCTGCCCGCTTTCATGATGGTTGTGTTCCTGGCCCAGGGCCTGCCTGTGACCCTGAGTTTTGCTGCGGCGGTGTTGCTCAGCGTGTTGGTGCTGGGCTGGCTGTTCAAGCGCGGCCTGGTGGACCCGCTGTTCAAGCACGGCATGATGCCCATTGTGGTGGCCACCATCGGTTTGTCGATTGCCATGCGCAATTTTGTGCGGGCGGGCTACAGCGCTGAGCCGCATCCATTTCCCCAAATATTTCCCGACGTGATTTTCAATATCGCGGGCGTGACCATCTCGGTGTCCGACATCGGCACCTTTGCGTTTGCCCTGGGCCTGGTGTTGCTGGTGCAGGCTTTTTTGTCCAAGACGGTGACCGGCCGCGCCATGCAAGCGGTGGCGCAAAACACCGAGAGCGCCACGGTGTTGGGCATCGATGTGCCGCGCATGATTTTCTACACCTTCGCCATCAATGCCGTGCTGGCCGCTGCCGCGGCCTTGCTGATCACGCCCACCTACTTGGCCAAGTTCGACATGGGCGAGTCCCTGGGCACCAAGGCATTTTTTGCGGCCATCATTGGCGGCTTTAACAACTCGCGCGGCGCGCTCTTGGGCGGGCTGATCGTGGGTGTCAGCGAAAACCTGGCCGCCGCCTACATCTCCTCGGCCTACAAGGACGCGGTGGCCCTGGTCATCTTCATGGTGGTGATTCTCTTCAAACCTCAGGGTCTGTTGGGCCTCAAAGTGGAGCGCAAGGTATGAAGCGCTTGCACCTGGTCATGGGCCTGCTGGCGCTGGTGGTGTTGGCCGTGGCGCCGGCTTACTTGAAGAACTACGGCATACACCTCTTTACCACCTGGCTGGTGTTCATCATCGCCACCATGGGCCTCAATCTCACGGTGGGCTATGCCGGGCAAAAGTCGCTGGGCCATGCCGCCTTCTTTGGCATTGGCGCTTACACGGTGGCCATCTTTTTAAAGATGGGCTTGAGTTTTTGGCTGGCGCTGCCGACTGCAGCCGTGCTGTGCTTTTTGGTGGGCGTGGCCGTGGGCTTTCCGGCGCTGCGCGTGCAAACCATTTACCTGGCTTTTGCCACCTTGGGTTTCAACACGGCGGCATGGCTGGTGATGCGCAATGAAGAGTGGCTGACCGGCGGCACCTTTGGCATCAACAACATCGCGCGGCCCAGCCTGGGCAGCATGAGCCTGGACGGCAACCTGGCGTACTACCGACTGGTGCTGGCTTTGACGGTGGTGCTGGCCCTGCTGCTGTGGGCCCTGTTGCGCTCGCCCTGGGGCAAGGCCTTCACGGCCCTGCGCGACAACCCCATACGCGCCGAAAGCTTAGGCAT
>CANHKH010000466.1 GCA_947460165.1 Comamonadaceae bacterium | reverse complement strand
CGCCCAGGCCGCCGCCTACATAGAGGCCGTGATTGACCTCGAAGACCCGGCCGCGCTGCTGGTGGCGCTGCGACACGTGGCCAAGGCGCACGGCATGGCAGAGGTGGCAAGGCGGGCCGATGTGTCAGACAAGAACCTTTTCAAGGCCTTGAGCGCCACCGGAAACCCCACATTGGCCACGGTTCATAAAGTGCTGGCCGCTGTGGGCTTGCGCCTGAGCGTGGAGCCTGTGATGGCCGCGGAACCGTTGCGCCACAGCTAGGCCCGCTGAGACTTATGCAGCGCCCGTCTGGCCTACCGAACTGGAACCGCCATGGCGATCGAGCGGTGCTGGCGTCCGCTTCAAGCCACATCGGACACAGAGATGCTCTCTTTGCTCATAAGCTTACGCAGTTCGAAGGGCCTGGTTCCTATTACCGCAGTCTGTAAACAGCCTGTAAAACCCCACAAAGCAAAAAGCCCAACCTTGTGGGCTGGGCTAAGTGCTTGATTTCTTGGTGCCGGAGAGATGAATCGAACACCCGACCTTCTCATTACGAATGAGCTGCTCTACCGACTGAGCTACACCGGCGACAACCAGTAATTATAGCGGCTGCGCAGGTGCCAGCTGCTGGGCTCAGGCCTCGGTGTGGTAGCGGGTGATGCGCTCGACTTCGTTCTTGGAGCCCAGCACCACGCTCACGCGTTCATGCAGCTTGGTGGGCTGCAAATCCAAGATGCGTTGGCGGGCGTTGGTGGCGGCGCCGCCGGCTTGCTCGACCAGCCAGGCCATGGGGTTGGCCTCGTACATCAGGCGCAGCTTGCCGGCTTTTTCAGGCTCGCGTTTGTCCCAGGGGTACATGAAGACGCCGCCGCGCGTGAGAATGCGGTGCACATCGGCCACCATGGAGGCGATCCAGCGCATGTTGAAGTCTTTGCCGCGTGGGCCTTCTTTGCCTTGCAGGCACTCGTCGATGTAGCGCTTGATGGGTTCGTCCCAGTGGCGCATGTTGCTCATGTTGATGGCGAACTCTTTGGTGTCCTCGGGGATGTGCACGTTTTCTTCGGTGAGCACAAAGGAGCCTTGCTCGCGGTCCAGGGTGAACATGGCCACGCCGTCGCCCACGGTGAGCACCAGCGTGGTTTGCGGGCCGTAGACGCAGTAGCCGGCGGCCACCTGCTGGTGGCCGGGCTGCAAAAAGTCTTTTTCTTCCACGCCCGATGAACCCTCGGGCTTGGTGAGCACCGAGAAAATGGTGCCAATGCTCACGTTCACGTCGATGTTGCTGGAGCCGTCGAGCGGGTCAAACAGCAGCAGGTATTCGCCCTGGGGGTAGCGGTTGGGCACCACGTAGATGCCGTCCATTTCTTCAGAAGCCATGGCCGCCAAGTGTCCGCCCCATTCGTTGGCCTCAATGAGCACCTCGTTGGCGATGATGTCCAGCTTTTTTTGCACCTCGCCTTGCACGTTCTCGCTGCCGGCCGTGCCCAGCACACCGCCCAGCGCGCCTTTGTTGACGGCCTGGCTGATGCTTTTGCAGGCGCGCGCCACCACTTCGAGCAGCAGGCGCAGCTGCGATGGAATGTGGCCGTGGTCGCGCTGTTGCTCAACGAGGTAGCGCGTGAATGAAATCTTTTTCATGGGGCTTCTGCGGTGTGTCTGCGGGTGTGGACCAAAGCGTGAGGGGGCTTAACCGGCCAGTGCGCGGGTGACGACTTCGCGCACATCGCGGCTGAGGTCTGGCTTGGCGGCCACGCGGGCGATGGCCTCGCGCGCTGCGCTGCGGTAGGGCTCGGCCAGCTTGTTCCAGCGGTCCAGGGCGCGGGCCAAGCGGGCGGCCACCTGGGGGTTGATGGCGTCGAGCTCAATGACGCGCTCACACCAGAACACGTAGCCGGCTGCGTCTGGCCGGTGAAAGGCTGCGGGGTTGGCCTGGCAGTAGCTTGAAACCAGGCTGCGGGCGCGGTTGGGGTTGCGGATGCTGAAGTCGGCGTGCTTCATGAGCTGGCGCACGGCGGGCAGCACGTTGCCGTTGCGGTCGGGCGCGGCGGCTTGCAGGCTGAACCACTTGTCAATGACCAGGGCTTCGTCTTTGAACAGGACATGAAAGCGCTGCAAGGCGGTGGCGGCCAAGGGGTGGCCGCTGACCACCAGGGCCGACAGGGCGTTGAAGCGCACGGTCATGTTGCCTGCGGCTTCAAAGGCGCGCAAAGCCGTTTGGGGCCAGCTGTCTTGCTGCCGGGCCACATCGGCCAAGCACAAGTGCGTCAGCGCCTGGCCCGCCAGCGCGCGGCGGCCCGAGGAGTGGGCGTCGGGCACGTAGGCGCCTGTGTCTTGGCTGGTGTGCCAGGCCTGCTCCCACTCAGGTTGCAGAGCCAAGGCCAGTTGCAGACGCATGGACTCGCGCACGGCATGAATGCGCTGGGGGTCCACCACGGCCGCTTGCTCGGCCAGGTAAGCCTCTGAGGGCAAGGTGAGCACCAGCTCCTTGAAAGCAGCATCGAGCTCGGGGTGGCTGAGCACCTCGCGCATGGCCTCCACGTAGGCCGGGCTGAGCAACTCGCCCGTGCGTTCGTGGTCCAGGGCCTGAAGGGTCAGGCGAATGGCCAGGCGCTGGCCGGCTTCCCAGCGGTTGAAGGGGTCGCTGTCGTGGCGCAGCAGGTGCAGCAACTGGGTGTCGCTGTAGTCGAACTCCAGCACCACCGGGGCGCTAAAGCCTCGCAGCAGCGAAGGCACGGGCTCGCTCGCCACACCCGTGAACACAAACTGCTGCTCGGCCTCGGTCAACACCAAGGTGCGGGCAGTGGGTGCATCCGTTTCGCCTTGCAACTGGGCCGGCACATCTTGGCCTTGCGCGCCCACCAGGCCCAAGCTGACCGGGAGCACGAAGGGCGCTTTGCTGTCTTGGCCGGGGGTGGCGGGGCAGTTTTGGGCCAGCGTCAGGGTGTAGGTGTGGGCGGCCGCGTCGTATTGGCCTTGGGCCTGAATGCGGGGTGTGCCGGCCTGGCTGTACCAGCGCTTGAACTGGGGCAGCAGGCGGGCCAGGTCTGAGCTGGGGTTGGCGTCGGCCACGGCCTGGGCAAAGTCGTCGCAGGTCACGGCCTGGCCATCGTGGCGCTCAAAGTACAGCGCCATGCCACGGGCAAAGCCGGCGCGGCCCAAGGGATCGGCGGGGCTGGCGGTCAGGGTCTGCATCATGCGCACGAGCTCTGAGCCTTTTTCGTAAATGGTGACGGTGTAGAAGTTGTTGATTTCAACGTAGCTGTCAGGCCGCACCGGGTGGGCCATGGGGCCTGCGTCTTCGGGGAACTGGGCGGTGCGCAGCACGCGCACGTCTTCAATGCGCTTGACGGCGCGGGCCGAGGGGCTG
>CANHKH010000465.1 GCA_947460165.1 Comamonadaceae bacterium | reverse complement strand
TGTAGATGTGCAGTCTGTTCCTCGTTTCAAGCCACCCGGTTCGCGTCAGCCCCAAGGAAACCGCCATCAAGAAAAAACATGATCACATCACTTGACTACGTGGGAAGTCCCTGTAGCCGGATTTAGGTTGAATCGTTGGTGGATGCGAAGCGCAAACTCCAGGCCACTGACTGGGTTCGCATTTGCAGCCATGGCAAAGAACTCCTCTTCATCCGTAAGAACTTACCGCATGTCGGGTCCAGGACGTGGGGTGGCCAGTCAGATGCCCCTTGGTGCTCATCTGTTTTCAATGTGCAGATGCTGCTCAAAATTCAATGGAGCATATGGAGCAAGCTGGCCAAGGATTGAGGGATGACTTGCTTGTCGCGAAGCGCTTGTTCAAGTGTCTCATTCATCTCTGGGGCAACGGCCACAAACTCTACCGTCCAGTGCGCACAGGCAGGGTGGTGTTGCAAGAAGATGGCGGCATCCCTGCGCAGCGTGTCCACACTGCTCAGCAGCTTGTCTGGGTTGCGTTTACAGGTGCCAAAGCGGATGCGTTGGGTTTCCTCGCTCAGAGCCACCATGTCGATTTCTAC
Source organism: Comamonadaceae bacterium (assembly GCA_947460165.1). GTDB lineage: Bacteria > Pseudomonadota > Gammaproteobacteria > Burkholderiales > Burkholderiaceae_C > Polaromonas. Next base: position 2,773 of record CANHKH010000465.1, on the reverse strand, counting down.
CCCGCCACGGTCCCAGTAGCCTTTGATTCGTTCAGACAGGGGAAAATCCCCTCGTCCCTTGCGGCTGAGCTCTTCGTACAAGCGCCCCACCATTTCTTCCAGGGCCGAGCCTTCTGCCGCGGCCAATTGCTGGTCCGCCATGCGAATCAGTTCTTCTTCAGGCTTGAAATGCATGGCTGACACGGGGCGTTGCAGCGCACTCAGCCAGCTGCGCAAGAAATTGTCACAAATGTAATAGCGGCCGGAACGGGCCTTGGGCTTGGCCAAGATGGGCAGGCGTCGCTCCAACATGCGGTAGCGCTCGGTCAGCACTTTAAGGTAGCCACCGGCTTGTTTTCCTTCGGTGGGCGACATGTCTGAGATGGCACTCAAAATACTTGCGTTGTCGCACCCAGGCTGGCGCGCAATGTATTGCAGCAAGGTGTCATACCTCCCGCGCAGTTCACGCAAAAACCAGTTGTCAGCCTCGCCCTTGAGCGGCGATGAGCTGCTGAAAAAAAGGGACTTCAACACCTGCTGTCTGTCCCCACCCAGCACACCCTGTTCGTAGGCATCGCGGTAAAACTTAGGGACACCTTCAAAGAGGTTCCATAAAAAAAGCACACGCCTTGGGTCTGTGTCTGCATGCACGCCCAGCAGTTCAAGCAGTGCGGCAAAGTCCAGGTGGTCCAGCAGCAACACATCTGTCGTTCGGTTGAACAGCGGTGCCGACCGGTCTTCCAGCAAGGCCGACATCTCGGCGTGCAAAGAGCCCAGCACGATCAGCCCGCCAGTGATGTGGGCAGCATCAGCGGCAAGCTTGTCCACCTCGGCTTGCAGGTAGGAGCAAAAGTCAAAAAGCTGACGCCTGTGAAAGTATTGGAACTCGTCAATGGCCACCACGTGCCCCTGGCGCACCAATTGACCGATGAGCTGCGCCAGCTGCTGCAAATGCCCCACCCTTTGTTCAAAACCAAAGGTCAGCAGGTAGTCGTTGCAGGCAGTGAGCACGCCTGCGGGGTCCGAATCTGGGATTTGCAAGTAGAGCATTTGGGCGCGCCCCGCTTGCGCCATGGCCTGTTGAATGAGCGAGGTCTTGCCGATGCGGCGCCTCCCGGCAATCTGTACAAAGAACCAGCGTTGGCGTTGCAAGATGGTTCGCAACTGGCCCAGCTCTTGTTGTCGCCCGTAAAAGCCCCAGGATGCACTTTTTCCCATGGTCAACTTAAAGTAATTTTTTTTACTCTAACTCGAAAACAGCTTTAAATCCCTGTTTTTAAAAAGATTTTTGAAATTTTTATCTGAGCATGGATGAGCGTTGTGGCGGGGAACTTGTGCTCAATGAGATGAGCCCGAGGTCAAAGCTGTCGACCTTGGTGGATATGGCCCCGCAGCCGGTCGCACCGCACCCAAAAACCCGCCGCCTACAATCAAAACCATGTTTGTTCACCTGCGTATTCACACCGAGTTTTCAGTGCTTGACGGCACCAACCGCATTGACGAGTTGGTGGCCAGTGCGGCCAGTGACCAGCAGCCGGCGCTGGCCATCACGGACTTGTCCAACCTGTTTGGCACGGTCAAGTTTTACAAAGAGGCGCGGGGCAAAGGCATACAGCCGCTCATAGGCGCAGACGTCTGGATGGAGGCCCCAGGCAAAGAAGCAGGCTCACCGCCCGTGCGCTTGCTGCTGCTGGTGCAGGACAAGCGGGGCTACCTTCATTTGTGCGAGTTGCTGGCCCGCGCCTGGACGCAAAACGTGCAGCGCGACCAGGCCGTGCTCAAGCTGGCTTGGCTGCAAGAACTCGGCGAGGGCTTGATTGCCCTGTCGGGCGCGCAGTTTGGCGCGGTGGGCCAGGCCTTGCTGCAAGGTGACGACGCGCGCGCGGCCGATGCGGCGCTGCAACTCGCGGGGCTGTTCCCGCACCGCTTTTACTTGGAACTCCAGCGCGCAGGCCGCCCTGACGACGAGCGCCATGTGACAGCCGCCGTGCAGCTGGCTGCCCGCTTGAGGCTGCCGGTGGTGGCCACGCACCCGGTGCAGTTTGGCCAGGCCGAGGGCTACGAGGCCCACGAGGCGCGGGTGTGCATTGCCGAAGGTGAGATTTTGGGCAACGCCAGGCGCGTGCGCAAGTTCACGCGCGAGCAGTACTTCAAGTCGCAGGCGCAAATGACCGAGCTGTTTGCCGATGTGCCTTCGGCCCTGGCCAACACGGTGGAAATTGCCAAGCGCTGCAGCTTGACGCTCGAATTGGGCCGGCCTCAGCTGCCCAACTACCCCACGCCTGTGGTCGATGGCGCGCCCCTGCCCATTGACGTGTACTTTCGCCAAGCCTCTTTTGAGGGCCTGGACGAGCGCTTGCTCAAGCTGTATCCCCATGAGGCGCTGCGCCAGGCCAAAAAAGCCGAGTACGTGGCGCGGCTGGAGTTTGAGATCAATGTGATCTTGAAGATGGGTTTCCCCGGCTACTTTTTGATCGTGGGCGACTTCATCAACTGGGCCAAAAAGAACGGCTGCCCGGTGGGGCCGGGGCGCGGCTCGGGCGCCGGCTCCTTGGTGGCTTACGCGCTGAAAATCACCGACCTGGACCCGCTGCAGTACAACTTGCTGTTTGAGCGCTTTCTCAACCCGGAGCGGGTGTCCATGCCCGACTTCGACATTGACTTTTGCCAGGCCAACCGCGACCGCGTGATCGACTACGTCAAGGCCAAGTACGGCCATGACGCGGTCAGCCAGATCGTCACCTTTGGCACCATGGCCGCGCGCGCGGCCATCCGCGACGTGGGCCGCGTGCTC
>CANHKH010000464.1 GCA_947460165.1 Comamonadaceae bacterium | reverse complement strand
TTGAATGCGGTCTTCCGTCCAGTCGATGGCGCGTTCCAAGGCGCCCGCATCCAAGGGGCTGCGGGTGAAAAAGCGGCTGGCCATGGCCTCGTGGCCAATCTCGATCTGGGCCACCAAGGCACCGGTTTGCGCGTTGTGCAGTTGGGCGGCATGCGCGCCCAAACTCAGTTTCAGGGTGGTCGACATGTGTTTCTTTCTATCTGTTGAATCCATGCAATTTGTGTCATCGGCGATGGGGCCACGGCCCATACACACTCACCTCAATGCCTGGCCCCAGGCCAGCAGCCGATAAGCTCTGGGCCTGGCCATGTAGTAGGGGTCGCTTTCTATCAGTTCAATGGCCCGCTCACGGGAGGCCACCTCAAACACCCACATGCCGCCTACAAAAGGCCCCTCATGCGCCTGTCGCAGCCCGCCGGCCATGAGAATTTCATCGCTGTGCGCTTGAAGAAAAGCCAGATGTTGGTCCGACAGGCTTTGGCGCACCGGCACCATGTCAGGGCCCTCCTCAAAGATGACTGCAAACCGCATCGCGCGCCTTTCAAGTTCGCACACATTCAGACCAATAAAGCCACAGACCATGCTAGCTGCCAAGCTGAGGGCGAATGGCACTCAAATGAAAAGCTTTGCAAAACGGGCGCCCTGCGGCGCTGTCAGCTTGGCCCAAGGCTGTCCGATACAATCAGTCCCCATGTTTGCCGCCCGCCCGTTCACCCTGAACCCCGCAGCCGCCGTCCAGGCTGCTGCAGGCGCACGCGCAATCACCTTCAAAACCACGACCATCACGGGCTGATCCAGCTCTGGTTCGTCGTGCGCCCCCCGGCCAGACGAGCCGGGCCAGAACAGCCCGCCAGGCGTGGCTCTGTTTAATTTAGAAAGGGCGATGAAATGAGCAAGTTGACAGGTTTGGTGGGCTGGCGCGGCATGGTCGGCTCGGTGCTGATGGACCGCATGCAGGCCGAAGGCGATTTCGACCTGATTGAGCCGGTGTTTTTCTCCACCTCCAACGCCGGCGGTGCAGCCCCCGCACAGGCCAAAAACGAAACCAAGCTCCAAGACGCTCTGGACATAGAGGCGCTGAAAAAGTGCGAGATCATCATCACCGCGCAAGGCGGCGACTACACCAGCGAGGTCTTCCCCAAGCTGCGCGCGGCCGGCTGGCAAGGCCACTGGATTGACGCGGCCTCCACGCTGCGCATGAACGATGACGCGGTCATCATCCTGGACCCGGTGAACCTGCCCGTCATCGAGCAGGCCCTGGCGCGCGGCGGCAAAAACTGGGTGGGCGGCAACTGCACCGTCAGCTGCATGCTGATGGGCGTGGGTGCGCTGTACAAGGCTGGCTTGGTGGAGTGGATGAGCACGCAAACCTACCAAGCGGCCTCGGGCGGCGGCGCGCAGCACATGCGCGAGTTGCTCACGCAGTACGGCACCTTGAATGCCGAGGTCAAGGCCCTGCTGGACGACCCCAAGAGCGCGATTTTGGAGATTGACCGCCAGATCATTGCCAAGCAGCGCAGCCTGTCGGCCCAGGAGACGGCCAACTTTGGCGTGCCGCTGGGCGGCTCACTGATTCCCTGGATAGACAAAGACCTGGGCAATGGCATGTCCAAAGAAGAGTGGAAAGGCATGGCCGAGACCAACAAAATTTTGGGCCAAGGCGCAGGTTTTGGCACAGCGGCCACCCCCGTCGACGGCTTTTGCGTGCGCATAGGCGCCATGCGCTGTCACAGCCAAGCGCTGACCTTCAAGCTCAAAAAGAACGTGCCGCTGGCCGACATTGAAGCCATGATCGCCGCCGACAACGAGTGGGTCAAAGTGGTGCCCAACACGCGGGAAGCCACCATCAAAGACCTGACGCCCGTGGCGGTGACCGGCACCATGACCATCCCCGTGGGCCGGCTGCGCAAAATGGCCATGGGCGACGACTACCTGGGCGCCTTCACGGTGGGCGACCAGCTGCTGTGGGGCGCGGCCGAGCCGCTGCGCCGCATGCTGCGCATTGTGTTGGCGGCCTGATGGGCCAGCGCGGCGGGCCGGGGTGGAAGGGCCAAGCTGCGCGCAGCTGGCTGCGGGCTGCTGCCTGCGCAGCCGCCTTGACCGCCCCCTTCGCCACCGCCCAATCTGCTGCAACGATGGTGGTGGCGCCCGGCCAAAGCGCCACTGAAATCGCCATGGACCAGGTGCCCGCGGGCACCACCATGGAGCTCTTTTTGCTGGCGATCTACAAGCTCAACACACCCGCTTTTGTGGCGGGCGACATCAACCGCCTGCTGGCAGGCGCAAGCTTGCGCCTGCCCACGGCCGAAGAAGCGAACGCCGTGCCGCTGGCACAGGCCAGAGACCAACTTGAGCAACTCCGGCAAGGACCGGCTGCTGGGGCTGCTGCGGCAACTGCGGCGGCGCCCAATGAGGCCAGTGCTGGCGCGGCGCCCTCGTCCGCACAGGCAGCGCCTGCGGCATCCGCGGCTGAACCCGCCCTGCCCCCGCCAGCTGCGGTCAGTTCAGCCCTGTCTCATTCAGCCCCCGAGTCTCAACACAGTGTGCCGCTGATGCTGGTGCTGGCCGCCGCATTGGCCCTGATCGCCTGGACGTGGCGCAGGCGCCGCGCAGCTGCATCTTCTACAGAGCAGCCCCAGCCCAGCCCATCAGGCGCGCAAGAACAACAAGCCCAGGGCCGGTTTCAGCCGGTGCTGCCCGCAGACCCAAGGGCCGCCAAGCTTGAGCCCGAGGCGCTGCCGCCGCAAGCGCACCACCAGCCTGCGGCCAAACCCGCTTTGTTTGACCTGGACCTCAACCTTGACGGCCCCGCTCCCGCTTTGGACCTGCCCCTTGCTGCACGCTCAAGCCAAAGCGCCAACCCCTTTTCAAGCCCCAAGCTCAGCACGCCCCCCGGCCCGCTGGACTTGGGCAAACTTTCACTGGACTTGGACAGCGCCCCCCGCCTACCAGCCCGCACGCCTGGCCCGCTGGACCTGAGCGGCTTGTCCCTGGACTTGGAGCCGCCCAAGCCGAGCGCGACGCCCAAGGACCCCGCATGAGAATCGCCTTGGGGGTGAGCTACCAGGGCGGCAACTACGAGGGCTGGCAAAGCCAGGCCTCGGGCCGGACCGTGCAAGACCAGTTGGAGCTGGCGCTGTCTAAGTTTTGCAACCAGCCCATACGCACCTTGTGCGCAGGCCGCACCGACGCGGGGGTGCACGCGCTCATGCAGGTGGTGCACTTTGACACCCAAGCCGTGCGTGACGACAACGCCTGGGTGCGCGGCCCCAACCGCTTTTTGCCCACCGACATTGCCGTGCAATGGGCCAAGCCCGTGCCCGATGCCTTTCACAGCCGCACGCACGCGGT
>CANHKH010000463.1 GCA_947460165.1 Comamonadaceae bacterium | reverse complement strand
GTGAAAAATCAGCATCATATTTAATCGCGTATTCACGCACAATACCTCAATTTCTTGATTTAGCTTTCTCGAATCGCGAAAGACCAAGCCCAGCATGGACACCCTCGCCAACCTCAAAGCCTTTGTGGCCGTCGCCGACACGGGCAGTTTTTCAGAAGTCGCCAGGCGCTGGCAGTTGGCACCCTCGGTCATTGCCAAGCGCATTGACCAGTTGGAGTGGCGCATCAAAGCGCCTTTGTTTGAGCGCTCCACCCGCAAGCTCAGCCTCACCGATGTGGGCGAGCGCTACCTGCCCCAGGTGCGCGCCCTGGTGCACCAACTCGACGACACGCTGGCCGGCATGGCCCAGGCCAGTGGGGACCTGGAGGGGCACATCCGCATCAAGGTGCCCACCACCTTGGGCACGCTCTACCTGAGCGAATTGCTGCAGCGCTTCATGCTGGAGCAGCCGCGGGTGAGCATGGACATTGTGCTGGCCGACCGCACGGTCAACCCGCAGCAAGAAGGCTTTGACATGGCCATAGGCGCCCTGCCCGAGCTTTACGGCCAGGTGCGTGACTTTGCGCTGGCGCCCTTGCGCAGGCGTTTGTGCGCCTCGCCCGCCTACCTGGCGCGCCGGGGCACGCCCACCCGGGTGACCGACCTGCTGGACCACGACTGCCTGGTGTTCATGACCTCGGGCACGTTTTGGGAATTTGAAACACCCCAAGGCCTGCAAGGCGTGGAGGTGCGGCCCAAGCTGCGCACCAACGACGGCGCGGCCCTGTGCCAGGCCTGCATCCAGGGTCTGGGGCTGGGCATGGTGTCCAACTACCTGGCCGCGCCCGCGCTGGCCAGCGCTCAGCTGGTCGAGGTCATGCCCGACATCAAGTTCCCAGACATTTGGCTCAAGGCCCTGGTGCCACTCAAGCGCCTGGACGTGCCGCGCATTCGCATCTTGCTGCAGTGGCTGGAGCACAACTTGCGGCTGGAGCAGGAATGGCCGGCCTCTGAGGCTGGGGCCGGCTTGGGCGCGGTGGCAGGCCCGCAGGGCGGAAACTGGGCTCAATAGGGTGCATCAGCGGCGACTGTCAGCACTGCAGGGCTGCCCAGTCCAGCGGATAGAAAATCCAACTGCTTGACCAAGGCAACAGCGATCAAAAGCGATGTGTAAGGGCAAGCCACTGTTTGACCAGAGCAGCGAGGTCCGCGACATGCCTGTGCCGCGGTGAGGCTGCACAGCCCGAGACAATCGGCTTTTCGCCACCTTGACCATCGCCCGCTCAAACAAGGTGCTTTGCAGCCACCCTGCCAACCAAGCCTTGAGCGCGGGCAAAAGCAAAGCCTCAAACCAATCAGGCTGCACCGTGAGTATGGACAAGTACGCCAAGATCACCTGCACATCTAAGGCGACCGCCACACTCGATCTGGCCGATCTGCTGGCCCTTGGCCTGCTGCGTATGGAGGGCTTGGGCAACGCCACGCGCTGTGTGGTGAACGTGCCGGGTTGGGCACAGCCCTTGGTCAAGGCTTGAGCTTCGCTCCAGTTCAGGCCACGTTCACTCACCGCCCCGCATGCACGCCCAGGATCGCGCGCATGGCAAAGCGGGTGCTCAGTACCTGGGTCATCTGCGGGACCAGGGGGCCAGAGGGCGTTTGCCCAGGCGCTGCTGCATTTGCTGCGCCAGTTGCTCCACGCGCGCTTACCGCTCGGGCGCTGCGCTGGCGTCGTCGCGCAGGTGGGTCGGCGCAAACAGTGGCCGGGCACAGTAGCGCAGCAGTCGCTCCAGACCCACGCTGTCTTGTGCACCTATTCAAACGCAGGCAGCTGGCTAAGCTGTTGAAAAGCCCAAACCAGATGAACAATAAATTTTCTAAAAATATACAATTAGTCCAGTAAAACTATAACTTGACGATACAAATGCTGGACATCAACGATTCAATCATCCTCAGTTGTGCGGCCCAAGGCGGTGCCATGGCCACCGCAGCGACCGAGCAAACGGGCTTGACGCGGGTAGCGGTTTCCCGTCGCATCAAAAAGCTCGCCGATTCGGGCTATCTGCACCGCCACGGCACGGGCACCCGGCAAACTTACAGCTTGGGCGACAAACGGTTTTGGCTGCGCGTTGAGCCACTCCAAGACATCGCGCGGGGTGGCGGTGAGATGGTGGTGTGGGAGCAGCATTTGGCGGCTGTGTTAGCGGACCTGCGGGCCAATGTCAAAAACCTGGCCTACACCGCATTCACAGAGATGGTGAACAACGCCCTTGACCATTCCAACGGGCAGCAGGTGGTCATGGGCATGCAGGTGCAGGGTGGGCAATTGCAGATGTTGGTGGCCGATGACGGCGAAGGGATCTTTCGCAAGATCGCCAAAGCAGCCGATTTGTTTGACCCGCGCCTGGCCATTTTGGAGCTGGCCAAGGGCAAGTACACCACAGCGCCCATGGGCCACTCGGGCATGGGTATTTTTGTGTCGTCGCGAATGATGGACGGCTTTGCCATTGATTCATGCGGCTTGCGATTTGACCCGAATGAGACCCGCACTGCCTTGCCCCGGTTTGACTGGATAGCTGCCAATGCCCACCTCAAACCCGCGCAGGCGCAAACCGTGGTGCGCATGGCCATTGCACTGGACAGCACACGCACGGGCAATGATGTGTACTTCAAATATTTTGAATCGAGCCCCGTGGGCGATGCCGAGCCGGGCGAGGCCTTTCACACCACAGAAATCCCGGTCCGCTTGGCGCAGCTGAGCAGTGAGCTGGTGTCTCGCTCGCAAGCCAAATGGGTGATGAACCGCACCAATCAGTTCAAGACCGTGATCCTCGACTTTGCAGGCGTGGTCCAGGTGGGCCAGGCTTTTGTGGACGAGGTGTTCCGCGTCTTCGCCACGGCCCACCCCCACATCCGCCTGAAAACCATGGGCATGAGCCCCGAGGTGGCCAAGCTGGTGAGCTTGTTTGGGGGCCCTTGAGCCAAGCCGTTCAGCCCTTGTTGTCTTGGGAGATGCCTTCGAGCTGTTCTTTGCGGAGGACTCGACGCTTTCCCAGTGTTGCAACTTGGTCAAGTCACTGATCATTTCCTCAGTGCTTGAAGCCTCCACTGCGTTCTTGCCCTTCGAGAGCTCTATCAGCTTATTCCCAAAGAACAGTTGCAGTGTTGCGGGAGCGGGCTTTGTCAGGGCGGCTGGGGGGCAGTGCGACTTGCGCGTCGGCGGCAGGTCCGTGCAACCGCCATGCGCCACCTCGGTTGCCACAAGCGATGGTGGCGCTTCAGCATCTCAGCCATGGCCTTGAATCAGGCGCGGGCCTATGGGCGCAGATTCAGGCCGTGGCCGTCCAGTTCCAAGGATTGAGCAGCGCCGCGCCC
>CANHKH010000462.1 GCA_947460165.1 Comamonadaceae bacterium | reverse complement strand
ACCAACATCGTGTTTGTCGACGTGGACCAAGGCAGGGGGCCGGCCTTGCTGGAGTTTTTGCGCGCCCACGGCGTGCTGGCCACAGGCTTGATCGGCTTGCGCTTTGTCACCCATCTGGATGTGGATGCCACAGGCATAGACCGTGTCATGGCCTGCGTCAGACGCTTTTTTGAGCAAAACCAAGCTGTACCCGCCAGCGCGCTTGGCAACGGGCCTTATTGAGCGCTGGTGCAAGGCAATATGTGGCAAGCATGACTGACTGCCCACGCGCTGCAGGTCTGTGGTCTGCAGCACACTGGCTCCTCATCGCTGAAAGCCTGCCCCCCGCTCTGCCCGACAATCCTCACTGCTGATTTAAAAAAGACTGTCATGCCTCACATCCACACCATCACCCCGCAAGAAGCGCTGCAACGCACCATTGAGCACCGCGAAATTTTTCACGACGAAATGCTGCACCTGATGCGCTTGATCATGAGCGGCGAGATGTCGCCAGTGATGATGGCCGCGTTCATCACCGGTTTGCGGGTGAAGAAAGAAACCATTGGCGAGATCACGGCGGCCGCGCAGGTCATGCGCGAGTTCTCCACCAAGGTGCATGTGCGCGACAGCCGGCACTTGGTGGACATCGTGGGCACAGGCGGCGATGGTTCGCACACCTTCAATATTTCAACTTGCTCCATGTTTGTGGCCGCCGCCGCTGGGGCCAAGGTCAGCAAGCACGGCGGGCGCAGTGTGAGCAGCAAGTCGGGCAGCGCCGACGTGCTCGAAGCGCTGGGCGTGAACATCCACCTGCCGCCTGAAGCGATTGCCCGCTGCATTGAAGAGGTGGGCCTGGGCTTTATGTTCGCTCCCAACCACCACCCCGCCATGAAAAACGTGGCCCCTGTGCGCAAGGAGTTGGGGGTGCGCACCCTGTTCAATATCTTGGGCCCCCTCACCAACCCGGCCAGCGCCCCCCATATTTTGATGGGCGTCTTCCATTCAGACTTGGTGGGCATCCAAGTGCGGGCACTGCAGCGCTTGGGCGCCGAGCATGCGCTGGTGGTCTACGGCAAAGACGGCATGGACGAGATCAGCCTGGGCGCGGCCACCGTGGTGGGCGAGCTCAAAGACGGTGAGATCCGCGAGTACGAAATTCACCCTGAAGACTTTGGCCTGACCATGGCCAGCAACCGCGTGCTGCGGGTGGACACGCCCGAGCAGTCCATGCAGATGCTCCAGGAGGTGCTGGCCGGCAAGCCCGGGCCGGCCGCCGACATCGTGGCCCTCAACGCGGGTGCGGCGCTGTATGCGGCCAAGGTGGCGCCCTCCTTGCAGGCGGGCCTGGCTCTGGCGCAAGAAGTCTTGGCATCGGGCGCGGCCCAGCGCAAGCTCGATGAGTTCATACGCGCCACGGCCCAGCACCCCCGCGCTTGAACCGCACAACCTTCGGAGATTCCATGGCAGACATTCTTGAAAAAATCGTGGCCGTCAAACACGACGAAGTCGCGACGGCGCTCAGGCGCAAACCCCTGGCGCAGATGCGGCAAGACGCCGAATCACGGCTGACCACGCGGGACTTTGAAGGCGCCATGCGCCGCCACATCGCGGCCGGCCAGTCGGCTGTGATTGCCGAGGTCAAAAAAGCCAGCCCGTCCAAGGGCGTGCTGCGGCCCGACTTTGTGCCGGCTGACATTGCACAAAGTTATGCCGAGCATGGCGCGGCCTGTTTGTCGGTGCTCACCGATGCGCAGTTTTTCCAGGGCAGTGCCGATTTCCTCAAGCAAGCCCGTGCCTCGTGCGACCTGCCGGTGTTGCGCAAGGACTTCATGGTCCATCCCTACCAGGTTTACGAGGCCAGGGCCATGGGTGCGGATTGCATCTTGCTGATTGCCGCCTGTTTGGACGACGCGCAAATGGCAGACTTTGAAGCCATTGCCCTGGGCTTGAACATGGCCGTGCTGGTGGAGGTGCACGACCGGCCCGAACTGGAGCGCGCACTGCGCTTAAAAACCCCGCTGGTGGGCATCAACAACCGCAACCTCAAAAGCTTTGAGGTCAGCCTGAACACCACCTTGGAGATGCAAGCCCTGGTGCCGCCCGGCCGTGTGCTGGTCACCGAATCCGGCATCGCCACTGCGGCCGATGTGCAACTGTTGCGCGCGGCCGGGGTGCAGGCTTTTTTGGTGGGCGAGGCTTTCATGCGCGCCGACGATCCAGGCGCGGCCTTGGCCAAGTTGTTTGCTTGAGCGCATGAGCGCAGGGCTTCATGCAAGACGAGTTGTTTGACAGCTTGCCCGCCAATGCCTTGCGGCAGTGGCCTCCTCAGCCCCTGAGCGATCCGGTGTGGCAGCGCTTGTGGGCTGAGTTTGCAGGCTCGGAAGCAGGCCGTGGTTTAGACGTTTTTTTGCGCGATTCTCTGAACCAGGGTGAGGTGGTCTTTCCCGACGACCCCCTGCGGGCCTTGCGTCTGACATCTTTTGACAAAGCCAGGGTGGTGATTTTGGGCCAGGACCCCTACCATGGCGCGGGTCAGGCCCATGGCCTGGCTTTTTCTGTGGCGGCAGGCACACGTGCACCGCCCAGCCTGCGCCACATCTTGCAAGAGCGGGCCCGCGACCTCGGGCCAGAGGCCGGCCCAGGCCCGCAGGACCATTTAGAGGCTTGGGCGGCGCAGGGCGTGCTGCTGCTCAACACGGTGCTGACCGTGGCGCAAGGCCAGGCCGCCAGCCACGCCAAGCGCGGCTGGGAGGTGTTCACCAGCGCAGTGGTGCGCATGCTCAAGCAAGGGCAGCAGCCCACCGTCTTCATGGCTTGGGGCGCGCATGCCCAGGCCCTGTGTGTGGATTTGCCTGCCCCCCATGTATTGCTGTCGGCCAACCACCCTTCTCCTTTGTCGGCCCGCAGGCCGCCACTGCCGTTTTTGGGCTGTGGGCACTTCAGTGCAGCCAATGCCTGGCTGAATTCCAAGGGGCAAATGCCCATCCATTGGTAGCCTGAGCCCTCAAAACCATGGCATAATCCATGGTTCTCTTGTTGGACGGGTGCCCGAGTGGCTAAAGGGGGCAGACTGTAAATCTGTTGGCTTACGCCTACGCTGGTTCGAATCCAGCCCCGTCCACCAGTTGCGTGTGTTGCAAAGCGCGGTTGGGGGAGCAAGACCTTGGCAGTGGAGCTGCGGGAGTAGTTCAATGGTAGAACCTTAGCCTTCCAAGCTAATGACACGGGTTCGATTCCCGTTTCCCGCTCCAGGTTTGCGAGGTTTGTTTGAGAGGTTTTGCCCATTTGGCTCAGTGGTAGAGCACTCCCTTGGTAAGGGAGAGGTCGCGGGCCCGATTCCCGCAATGGGCACCAATTTTTTGTGGTTCATCCTTT
>CANHKH010000461.1 GCA_947460165.1 Comamonadaceae bacterium | reverse complement strand
CTGGCCGATGCCAACCCTTTGGAGCGCGTGGGCGAGAAAGACATCACCGCGCACGTGAACTTCACGGGCGTGGCGCTGGCCGGCCAAGACGCGGGGCTGCAGGTGCTGGGCTACACCAGCCAGGCGCGCTTTTTATTGAACTGCGGCCTGCTCGACGGCATGGACGGCGCGCCCCTTGCCGAGCGCGTGATGCTGCAAAAGCTGGTGAACGAGCACGAAATGGGCGAGTTGTTCAAGGTCCTAGGCTTTGCCGCCGACACCGCTGGCCAGCCCTACAGCGGCTGGCAAGCCATGGGCTTTGAAGCGGGCGACCGCTCGCACACCCTGTGACCTTTTTGTTGTTTTTTGTTGTGCTTGGCGCTGCGCCCTGGCCACAGACGGAGCCCCCATGCTGCGCTGGATGATCATTATTTTCTTGGCCCTGATGGTGCTGAACTGGCTGGCTCCTTGGATGCACAAAGTGGGTCTGGGCAAGCTGCCGGGGGACTTTCGCTTTAGGCTGTTCGGGCAAGACTGGTATTTGCCCTTTGCCAGCACCGTGGTGCTGAGCTTTGTGGCGAGCTTGATTGGGTATTTGGTGTAGCCGCCTTGTCCTCGTTTGGTGGGCGAGGGCTTGCGGGAAATGGCTGTGGCATTTGAAGGATGCTTCCTCACGCGTGCCCCCACCCCAACCCTCCCGCAAAGGGGGAGGGAGCAAAGCAGGCCCCGATTTCCTCCCTCCCCCTCTGGGGGAGGGCCGGGGTGGGGGCATCGTGCAGAACCACCCTTGCCGCACGCGTGCCCCTCTCCCCAAAGGGGCGAGGGGGCAAAGCCGACCCCGATTTCCTCCCTCACCCTTTGGGGGAGGGAGCTAAAGCCCTGTCATCTTCCTGCGTGGCCATGAGCGCATCCAAGTAAGTGCGGCGCCACCAGTGCACGTCATGCGCCCGTATGTGTTCCAGCAATAGTTGGTGTCTGCGCTGGCGCTCGTGCAAGGGCATTTGCAGGGCTTGCTGCATGGTCTCAGAGGTGCCGTCGGTGTCGTAGGGGTTGACCAGCAAAGCCTCTTTGAGTTGCTCGGCCGCGCCCGCAAAACGCGAGAGCACCAGCACACCGGGGTCGGCCGGGTCTTGGGCAGCGATGAATTCTTTGGCCACCAGGTTCATGCCGTCGCGCAGCGGCGTGACCAGGGCCACGCGGGCCAGGCGGTAGAGGCCGGGCAGGCGGCGGCGGGCCACGTTGCGGTGCATGTAGCGCACGGGCACCCAGTCGAGCTCGCCGTAGTCGCCGTTGAGGGCGCCGGTCAGGCTTTCAAGCTGTTGGCGCAGGTCGGTGTAGCTGCCCAGGGCCTCGCGGCTGGGCGAGGCAATTTGAATCAAGGTGGTGCTGCCTATGTGTTCTGGGTGGTTGCGCAGCAGCTTGGCAAAGGCCTTGACACGCTGGGGCAAGCCCTTGGAGTAGTCCAGCCTTTCCACGCCCAACAGGATGCGGTGGCCCGCGTAGGTATGGCGCATGCGCTCGTACATCTCGCAGGCCTCGGGCGCGTGGGTCAGGCCCGCGAATTCGTCCACGTCAATGCCAATGGGAAAACACCCGGCCTCGACCCGGCGGCCAAAGGCACGCCAGCGCTGGCCACCCAGGGGCTGGGCGCCAACCTCGGCCACGATGTAGCGGCCAAAGTGCAAGAGGTCGGCCTGGCTTTGAAAGCCCACCAGGTGGTAGGCGCACAGGCAGCGCACCAGCCACTCGGCCTGCGGAATGGCGGCCAGCAAGAGCGGCGGCGGCATGGGGATGTGCAGAAAAAACCCAATGCGCTGCGCACACCCCAGGGCGCGCAGTTCCAGTGCCAGGGGAATGAGGTGGTAGTCGTGCACCCAAATGATGTCGTCTGGCCTGAGCAGGGTTTGGAGCTGACGCGCAAACAGCTGGTTCACGCGCCTGTAGCTGCCCACGTAGCCGGCGTCCAGGTCGGCCAGGTCCAGCCGGTAATGGAACACCGGCCAGAGCACGCCGTTGCTGTAGCCCAGGTAGTAGCCGTCGTGGTCGTCTTGCGTCAAATCCACGGTGGCCAGGGTCACGGGGCCGGCCTGCTGCACATGCAACTGATCGGCCTGGCCGGGCTCGGCAATGTGGCCGCTCCAGCCAAACCACAGCCCGCCACGGGGCTTCAAGGCATCGCCCAGGGCCACGGCCAGGCCGCCGGCCGAGGGCTTGCGCGGGTCGGCCACGCGGTTGGAGACGATGACCAAGCGCGCCATGCCCGCGCGATCAAATGACGCTGTCCCAGGGCGCCGACAAGCGCACTGCCGCGTTGATGATGCCGACCATGGAGTAGGTCTGCGGAAAGTTGCCCCACATCTCACCGGTGACGGGGTGGGTGTCTTCCGACAAGAGGCCCAGGTGGTTGCGGGCGGCGAGCATGGTCTCAAAAATCTCGATGGCCTCTGGCCGGCGGCCCAGGCGGGCCAGCGCGTCTATGCGCCAAAAGGTGCAGATGTTGAAGGCGGTCTCGGGCTTGCCAAAGTCGTCGGGCGCTTCGTAGCGGCGCATGTAGGGGCCGTCGCACAAATGCGCCTCCAGCGCCGCCAAGGTGGCCACAAAGCGCGGGTCTTGCGGGGCGATGAAGCCGACCTCGATCATCAGCAGGGCGCTGGCGTCCAGATCGCGGCCGCCAAAGCTCTCGGCAAAAGACTGGCGCTCCTCGCTCCAAGCCTCTTTGAGAATGCGCTGGCGAATCTGCTGGGCGTGGCCGCGCCAGTAGGCCGCGCGCTCGGGCAGCTTCAAGATGACGGCGATCTTGGCCAGCCGGTCGCAGGCGGCCCAGCACATGAGGGCCGAAGAGGTGTGCACCCGCGCCCGCGTGCGCAGCTCCCACATGCCGGCGTCGGGCAGGTCATAGGTGCGCCTGGCCTGCTCGCCCACGGCTTCAAGCTGCTGGAACTCGGCCACGCCGGCGGCGCGCAAGATGCGCTGGTCGTGAAAAGCTTGGGCCGCGCCCAGCACCACGTTGCCATACACGTCGTGCTGAAAATGCTCTTGCGCCTGGTTGCCCACGCGCACCGGACCCATGCCCCGGTAGCCGCCCAGGTGGGCCATGACTTGCTCGGGCAAGTCGTGCTCCAGGCCCAGGCCATAGAGCGGCTGAATGTGGCCGCCGCGTGCGCCCACCACGATGTTAAAGAGCCAGCGCACGTAGTCTTCCATGGTGCCGACTTCAGACAGGCTGTTGAGCGCACGGATGACAAAAAAAGCATCGCGCAGCCAGCAGTAGCGGTAGTCCCAGTTGCGCCCACTGCCCGGCGCTTCCGGGATGCTGGTGGTCATGGCCGCCACGATGGCGCCGGTGTCTTCGTAAAGTGAGAGCTTGAGCGTGAT
>CANHKH010000460.1 GCA_947460165.1 Comamonadaceae bacterium | reverse complement strand
GCAGGGTACTCGTCCTTCAGTTGTTGCAGGAAGGCGTCGTCGGTTCCGGCCATGCCCCGGAACACCTGCGCGGCCTCGGTCAATCGAGAGCGAATGCGGTCAGACAATTCTCGGGTGGCGGCGCGGGTAAAGGTCATGACCAGCACATCTTGCGGCAGCATGGGGCGCACAGGCGCGGCGCCATCTTGGCCGTGGCCCAGCACCAGGCGCACATACAGCGCCGCAATCGTCCAGGTCTTGCCGGTGCCAGCGCTCGCCTCGATCAGGTGGCTGCCGCGCAGGGGAAAGGTGTGGGCATTGAGGGCGTGGGGGGCGACAGCATTGGAGGT
Source organism: Comamonadaceae bacterium (assembly GCA_947460165.1). GTDB lineage: Bacteria > Pseudomonadota > Gammaproteobacteria > Burkholderiales > Burkholderiaceae_C > Polaromonas. The sequence continues at coordinate 3,033 of CANHKH010000460.1, read as the reverse complement.
GTCGGCATTGGGGGCGTGGACTGTGCTCATGCCAGCTCTCCCTCTTCGCTGTCGTGCAACGCATCGGGCAAGGCCTCGATCTCGGCTTGCTCGGCCCAGGCTTTCAAGGGCGCGTAAACGGTTTGGGCCAAGCGCTCGAAAGCGCCCGTCTCCAGCAAGTCCTCCACCGTGGCATAGGTACGGGCCAGTGCCGGGTCTTTGTCTTTTTCTGCGCGCTTGAAGTCACTGCCCTCGTAAGCATCGGCCAGCGCGTTGGGGTTGTCCGGGTCTTTGAGCCACTGCAGCGCCACACCGGGCGGCAGCGGCAGCGGCCAACACATGCCCTCAGCCCAAACGGCCAACAGCGCGGTCAACTGGGCGCGGGCGGCCTCTGGCTCTGGCTCGACCATGCGCAGCACGGCGTTGCGGCCCACCACCACACACCGCAAGGGCTGGTCCATGGCGGCAGCGGCCAGCGAGAGCAGCCAAATGTCGATCAGCTTGTCCGGATGGGCCTGTGGTGTTTTGGTTTTCAGGTTGGCCAGGTCGCTGGCGCGCAGGTGCAAGGACATTTGACCTCCCTCGCCCACACGCACATCGCCCAGCGCGTCTTGCAAGGCCACTTGGGGGTGCGCCCAATCCACCAAAAGCCGCTCGGCCGCTTCGGGATAAACCTGCCGCTCGCGCAACGCTGCGCCCAACATGGCCTGCAGGCGGGCCTTGAGATGTTCTGCAGCGAGCTTGCCCACACCCGCCAGCGGCAAGGCCCCAGCTTGGCGCAGGCGCTGCACCACCTGCTGCACATGCGCGGGCAAGGTGTCGGCGCTCAACTCGGTGGGCACATGCTGCAGCTCGTGGTCGATCAACTGGTACAGGTCCAGACCCGCCAGCCCAAAGAGTTCCTCGTCGTGCAACTCGCTGCGCTCGTCCTCCAGATGCACCTGCAATCGCTCGCGGAAAAAACCGCCCACCGGCTTGCGCAGAAAACGGGTGAGTTGGATGAGCGTGATGACGGGCACGCCCTGCGCGGATTCGAGCGGGGGCAGCAAGTCGACCGATGATCCGGTAAGAGCGGTCTCTGACCGCGATGGCTTTTCGGCAAGGGCTTCGCGGTCGGACACCACGCCTGCGGGGTAAGCGCTCTGCGCCGCACGCCACTCTTTGGCATAGGTCTGCAAACCACTGTCCTCTTCAAAATAAGTGCGGCTGAAGGCTTGCAGCGGGTGCTCCGTGGTCAGGCGCCCGGCCGTGCCCTTGCCCCACAGCAGGTCGATCTCGTCACGCAGTTGCGACACCAGCACAGAAGGCGGTTGTTCGCTGTTGTCGCGCACGCTGCGGCCGCTCCAGCTGACATAAAGCACTTGGCGCGCTGACAGCAGGGCTTCGAGCATGAGCTGGCGGTCGTCGTCACGGCGCGAGCGGTCGCCGGGGCGGCTCATGCCCGGCAGGCCCATCAGGTCAAAGTCGGCACGCGGGCTGCGGCGCGGGTAATCGCCGTCGTTCATGCCCAGCAGGCACACGGCCTTGAAAGGGATGGCCCGCATGGGCATGAGCGTGCAAAAGGTCACGCCCCCGGCCCGAAAGCGCTGCTCCAGCCGGGGTGTTTTGAGCGCCTCGAGCCAGGCCGAGCGGGCCACGGCCAGCGGCACGGCCTCTGCAAAACCAGCCTCGGCGCAGGCGCGCACCCAATCGGTCAGCGCCTGGTCGAGCGCCGCGATCGCGTTGCGGTCGTTGTCGTCTCGCGGCTTGAACATCGCGGCCAGCAAGGCGCGGCCTCGCTCGGCCCATTGCGCGGGTGCGGCGTCTTGCGTGGCGGTTTGCCACCAGTCGATCAAGGCCTGCAGCAGGTGCGCCAAAGACCCGGCCAGCTCAGCGTCCAGCCCGCCAACCTCCGGGTAAGGCGTGGCACCGGGCGCATCGACATTCACAGGGTCTGCCCCGCAGGCATAACCCATGAGCATGCGCTGCACGCCAAACAACGCCGAGTTGTCGTCGCCGCACATGCCCAGCCCCAGGCCTGCGCGATGCTCGGCCGACAGGCCCCAGCGGATGCCCGATCCGGCCATCCAGCGCAGCAGCGTGGGCAGGCCGTCTTCGTTCAAACCAAAGCGGGCGGCCAGCGCAGGCACTTCGAGCAGCTCGACCAGCTCGCTCATGCGGCTGCGCTGCTGCGGCAAGGCCAACAACCACTCGTGCGCATGGATGAGCGGGCTGATGGCTTGCGCGCCCAAGTCGGCAATGTCGAACGGAATGAACCGCGCATCGGCGCGCTTGTACTGGCAAAACACGGCGCGGATCGCCGGGGCCATGGTTTCGATGTCGGGCACCATGACCACCACGTCGCGAGGTGACACAGGTTGATCGCCCGGCGGGGTATGGAACCACTGCAGCAGTTGGTCGTGCAATACCTCCAGTTCGCGCACCGGGCTGTGCGCGATTTTGAAAACGACCGACTGATCACCCTGGGCCCATGGCTCCACAGGGGCACCACCACTGGAAGGCTCCAGGTCGCGGATACGCCGCTGCAACTGCGCCAGCAAGCGCGTGCCGTCTTCGCCGGGCACGTCGTCAAAAAAGTCCAGGCGCGGCCACTGCGTGAGTTGCTGGGCCGCTTGCAGGTCGTCAAAGGCGTCGAGCTGGCGGATGAAGTCGCGCCCCTGGCGGCCCCAAGCCGCCAGCAGCGTGGGCGCGTGCAGGTGCATTTGCGCCATCGGCAAATGGGCCAAGACATCGCCCCGGTAAGCGTGGCGACGCCGCTCGGCCTGCAGCCATTCGCGCCCGTCGATGATGTCGCCCCAGTGGTACTGGCACGGGTTGGGCACAGCCAGCATCACCTGACTGTGCGTGGCCAGCGCCGCCAGCATCTCCAGCAGTTGCCCCGGCATTTGGCTCATGCCAAACACCGACACCCGCCGCGCCACGGCGCTGGCCAGCGGCAAGCCCGACTGCAGGTGCGCCAGCGCCCGCGCATGCAGCGCTGGGCGGGTGGCTTGGCGCTGGGCATCATCGAGTGTGGCCAACACGCGCCGCCACAACTCGGCCTGCCAAAGCTGG
>CANHKH010000459.1 GCA_947460165.1 Comamonadaceae bacterium | reverse complement strand
GACGGCTGCAATCACCTGGTCCCACTGCGCGGCCGTGATGTCGTAGCCCGTGGGGTTGTGGCAGCAGGCGTGCAGCACCACGATGGTGCCGGCCTCGGCCGCATTCAAGCTGGCGAGCATGCCGTCAAAATTGATGCCGCGCTGGGCTGCGTCGTAGTAGGGGTAGGCCTCCACCGTGAAACCCGCGTTGGTGAACAAGGCTCGGTGGTTTTCCCAGCTGGGGTCGCTGATCAGCACTTTGGCCTGCGGCTTGAGCCGCTTGAGAAAATCGGCCCCCACCTTCAGGCCGCCCGTGCCGCCTATGGCCTGGATGGTGGCCACGCGGCCAGCCGTGACGGGCTCGCTCTGGGCCCCAAAGACCAGGCTTTTGACCGCGCTGTCGTAGGCGGCAATGCCGTCAATGGGCAGGTAGCCGCGCGGCGAGGGCTTGTCGGCCATCAGCTTTTCGGCCGCTTGCACGCATTGGAGCAAGGGCAGTTTGCCTTTGTCGTCGTAGTACACGCCCACACCCAGGTTGACTTTTTGAGGGTGGGTGTCGGCGGCGAATTGCTCGTTCAGACCCAAGATGGGGTCGCGAGGGGCCATTTCGACAGCGGTGAACAAAGACATGAAACTCCTTTGGGTGAACAGATGGTGTGGTCAGTGGTCCAGCCGCGCAGAAGCAGGCTAAATCGCGTATCCTGACCAGTTGCCTCAATTTTAGCGGGCTCCATGCAGCCCCGGATTCGAAACTTCCATGCCCAAGACCGCGCTTGTCCCTGTTCCCGTGACCCACCATGAGTCTGCGCCCGAGGGCGAGTTTCAGCGTTTTCCGGGCTCGCCTTTTGAACTCTTCATGCCTTACCCGCCAGCGGGCGACCAACCCGAGGCCATACGCCAATTGGTGGAAGGGCTGGAAGACGGTGAGGCCTTTCAAACGCTGCTGGGCGTGACCGGATCGGGCAAAACCTTCACCATGGCCAATGTGATCGCCCGCATGGGCCGGCCGACCATTGTGTTTGCGCCCAACAAGACCTTGGCCGCGCAGCTCTACAGCGAGTTTCGCGAGTTTTTCCCCAAAAACGCGGTCGAGTACTTTGTGAGTTACTACGACTATTACCAGCCCGAGGCCTATGTGCCGCAGCGGGACTTGTTCATTGAAAAAGACTCGGCCATCAACGAGCACATTGAGCAAATGCGCTTGTCGGCCACCAAAAGCGTGCTCGAGCGCCGTGACACCATCATCGTGGCCACGGTCAGTGCCATTTACGGCATAGGCGCGCCCGAGGACTACACCGAGATGCGGTTCATCGTGCGCCATGGCGACCGCATGGGCCAGCGCGACATCATTGCCCACTTGATCCGCATGCAGTACACGCGCAACGACGCCGACTTTGCGCGCGGCTGCTTTCGGGTGCGGGGCGACGTGATTGACGTGTTCCCCGCCGAGCATTCGGAGCTGGCCATTCGCCTGGAGTTGTTTGACGACGAGATCGAGTCGCTGCAGCTGTTTGACCCCCTCACCGGACGCGTCAAGCAAAAAATCCCGCGCTTTGTGGTCTACCCCAAAAGCCACTACGTGACGCCGCGCGACAAGGTGCTGGCGGCCGTAGAAGGCATCAAGTTTGAGTTGTCTGAGCGGGTCAAAGAACTGCTGGCTGCCGGCAAACTGGTAGAAGCCCAGCGCATTGAGCAGCGCACGCGCTTTGATTTGGAAATGCTCAGCGAGGTGGGCCACTGCAAAGGCATTGAAAACTACACCCGCCACTTGAGCGGCGCCCCGCCCGGCTCGCCGCCGGCCACGCTGTGCGACTACATGCCCAAAGACGCGCTCATGTTCCTGGACGAAAGCCACGTCATGATCGGCCAGCTCAACGCCATGTACAACGGCGACCGCGCCCGCAAGCTGACCTTGGTGGAGTACGGCTTTCGCTTGCCCAGCGCGCTGGACAACCGCCCGCTCAAGTTTGAGGAGTTCGAGACCAAAATGCGCCAGGCCGTGTTCGTGTCGGCCACGCCTGCGGCCTACGAGCAACAGCGCGCCAGCAAAGTGGTCGAGCAGGTGGTGCGGCCCACCGGCTTGGTGGACCCCTTGGTGGAGGTGCGGCCCGCCACCCACCAGGTGGACGACGTGCTGGGCGAAATCCGCATTCGGGTGGACAAAAACGAGCGCGTTTTAATCACCACGTTGACCAAGCGCATGGCCGAGCAGCTCACCGACTACCTCAGCGACAACGGCGTGAAGGTGCGCTATTTGCACAGCGACATTGAAACCGTGGAGCGGGTTGAAATTTTGCGCGACCTGCGCTTGGGCGCCTTTGATGTGCTGGTGGGCATCAACTTGCTGCGCGAGGGCTTGGACATTCCCGAGGTGTCGCTGGTGGCTATTTTGGACGCCGACAAAGAAGGCTTTTTGCGCGCCGAGCGCAGTTTGATTCAAACCATAGGCCGGGCCGCTCGCAACCTCAATGGCCGGGCTATTTTGTACGCCGACCGCGTCACCGAGTCCATGCGCAAAGCCATGGGCGAGACCGAACGCAGGCGCAACAAGCAAATCGCATTCAATCTGGCCAATGGCATCACCCCGCGCGGCGTGGTCAAGCGCATCCGCGATTTGATTGACGGGGTCTACAACGAAAAGTCAGGCCAAGACGCGCAAAAAATCGCCGCCCAGACGCTGGCGGTGGAGGACATGAGCGAAAAAGACGTGGCCCGCGAGATCAAGCGCCTGGAAAAAGAGATGATTGAGCATGCCAAAAACCTAGAGTTCGAAAAAGCCGCTCGCGTGCGCGACCAGCTCAGCCGCGTGAAAGCCCAGGCCTTTGGCGCGGCCGGCAGCGACTCCATTGCCCCAGCCGCCTGAGCCGCAGCGGCTCAGTGCCTGGCGCGGCCAAGGCCGCGCCTCAAGGCGCGGGAGAGAAACCCGTCTCTGTTTGGCTGCGCGCCGTGCTGGCGCCGTGCAGGGTGAAGCTGCGATTGAGCCGCGCTCCGCCGTCGCGCGTCAGTGGGCTGTAGAACAGCTTGGCCACATTGGCGCTGCGGGAAGTGGTCATCACGTCAAAGGGAATCCTCAGGTACAGCCCTTTGTCAAAACTGCCCTCACCGAACTTTTCGGCCGACACATTGGTTTTGGTGGCCCAAGCCCCCATGGTCACGCCGTTTTGAAAGCTTCGGCTCACATCCAGCGTGGCGCCCATGTCGCCTGCCAGGTAACGCCCAGCGCTGAGCTTGACCTGGGTGGACTGCCAGCCCGTGTCCCAATACAGGGTGGCGTGGCCTGTGTTTTGGCGGTAACCGGTTTGCGTGCCCGCTTTGTCAAAGCCCAAACCCTGGTCAAAGTTGCGCTGCTGCACCCGGTTGATGTCCACGCCCAAGGCCCAGGGGCTGTGCCAGGGG
>CANHKH010000458.1 GCA_947460165.1 Comamonadaceae bacterium | reverse complement strand
GGGCCTTGTTGGCGGCCTTGCTGACCCCTTTGGCGGTATTGCTCTTGACCAGGTCGGCAAAACGATCCGATGGGGGCTTCTTGGGCTTGGCAATTTTGCGGTGAATTTTGCAGGGCCGACTACAGAGATGCTGCGGCATGTGGAATAGCTCACCTTTTGGACTTTGCTTTGGCGTCGGCCTTGGCACCTATCTTGGACTCTTGGCCGCTCAAGAGCTTGGCGATGTTCAGGCGGTGGCGCCAAATCAGCAAGGCGCTCATGGCCACCAACATGACCAGCACGGCACGGTCGGCGTACCAAGGACCTCGGTCAGCGAGCAGGTAAATCAAGGGGGCCGCCAAGGCGCTGAGCAAGGCCGACAGCGAGGAGTAGCGCGTGAAGTAGGCCACCAGCAACCAGCTCACCAGCACCCCCAGGCCCAGCAGCCAGTGCACGCCAAACAACACACCAGCGGCGGTGGCCACGCCCTTGCCGCCCTGAAACTTGAAAAACACCGGGTACAGGTGGCCAATGAAGGCGGCAAAGCCCACGGCCGCCAACGCGCCATCGCCCAGGCCGTAGGCCGTGCCCTGCCACTGCACCAAAGCCATGGGCGCCCAGCCTTTGAGGGCGTCCAGCAGCAGCGTCAACACCGCAGCGGCTTTGTTGCCTGAGCGCAGCACGTTGGTGGCGCCCGGGTTTTTGCTGCCGTAGCTGCGTGGATCGTTCAGGCCCATGAGACGGCTGACGATGACCGCAAAGGACAGTGAGCCTATCAAGTAGGCCGCCAGCACGGCGGCGGGCAGGTAAAGGTGGGTCATGGCAAGGCTTGTGTTTTATTTGTCAATGGCGCAGTGCACGGGCTGGGCTTGGAGCAGCTGCACGCACACTTGCGGATCCAGCCCCAGCAAAAAGCCCCGGCGGCCGCCGTTGATGGCGATTCTAGGCAGGGCCAAGATGCTTTCTTCCATGTAGACCGGCATGCGCTTGCGTGTGGCAAAGGGCGAGGTGCCGCCCACCAAATAGCCGCTGTGCCGACTGGCCACCTCAGGCTGGCAAGGCTGCACGGACTTGGCGCCAATTTGCCGCGCCAGGTTTTTGGTCGACACCTGCTTGTTGCCGTGCATCAGCACGATCAGGGGTTCACCGCTTTGGTTTTCCATCACCAGGGTTTTGACCACACTGAAGGGGTCCAGCCCCAGCACCTGGGCGCTGTGCTCGGCGCCGCCGTGCGGCAGGTATTCATAGGGGTGTTCAGAAAAAGCCACGCCCTGGCGCCGCAGCCACTGGGTGGCCGGCGTTTCAGTGGTGCTGGCGGGCTTGCCCATCAATCACAGATTCATCACAGACCAGGTTCAGACGGCCGGATCGCGCAGTTCCCAGCGGATTTGGTCTATGGCCTTGAGCAGGTCCTCGGGCAGCGTGGTGCCCCAGGCCTGCATGTCTTCGTCGAGTTGGGCCAGGGAAGTCACGCCAATGATGGTGCTGGCCACCTGCCACTTGGTGTAACAAAAAGCCAGCGCCATTTGGGTGGGCGTGAGGCCGTGTTCGCGGGCCAATGCGTTGTAGCGGCGGGCGGCCACCAGGGCGTCATGGCGGCCCCAGCGCTGCTGGCGCACGGTGTCGTAGGTGCTGATGCGCGCGCCTTTGGGGCCTTGCTCGGCGCTGGTGCCCGTTTGGTCGTACTTGCCCGTGAGCAGACCAAAGCCCAGCGGCGAATAGGCCAGCAGCGACACGCCCAGGCGGTGCATGGTTTCGTCCAAGCCGTTTTCAAGCGTGCGGTTGATCAGGCAGTAGGGGTTTTGCACGCTGGCCACTCGGGGCAGGCCGTGCTGCTCGGCCAGGCGTACAAATTCATGCACGCCGTAGGGCGACTCGTTGGACAAGCCAATGGCGCGCACCTTGCCGGCCTTGACCAGCTGGCCCAGGGCTTGAAGTTGCTCGTGGATGGAGGTCACTGGCAGGTCTTTGGCGGGGTCAAAGTACATGGCGCCAAAGGAGGGCACATGGCGCACCGGCCAGTGAATTTGGTAAAGGTCGATGACGTCGGTTTTCAGGCGCTTTAAGCTGCCCTCGCAGGCGGCAATGATGTCCTCGCCGCTGAGGTCGGGCTTGCCGCCGCGCACCCAGGCCATGCGCGCAGGGCCGGCCACCTTGGTGGCGAGCACGGTTTTGTGGCGGGCGCCCGGGGTTTTCTCGAACCAGCGGCCCATGATGGACTCGGTCAGATTGAAGGTCTCGGGCTTGGTGGGCACGGAGTACATCTCGGCCGTGTCCATGAAGTTGATGCCGTGCGCCAGCGCACGGTCCATGATGGCGTGGGCGTCAGCCTCCTTGACCTGCTCGCCAAAGGTCATGGTGCCCAGGCAGATGGGGGTGACTTGCAGGTCGCTGTGGCCGAGTTGAATGGTCTTCATGGGGGTATGGATGGGGGTGAAGGTTTGGAGTTTATAGCTTGAGCTTGACCAACACGGTGCTGGCCGCGACTTCAAATGAGACCTTGTCTGACAGCCTGACTGGGCGGCAGGCGCGACGATGGCGAGCGCCTTGTGCAACCCGCACGACCAGGAATCACCATGACACTCACTGCCCACCCGCTCTTAGCCACAGTCATCGCCGCCGCCCTGCTCAGCGGCTGCGCCAACATGAACGACACCCAACAAACGGCGGCCAAGGGGGCGGGCATGGGCGCCATTGCAGGCGCGGTGCTGGGCTCGCGCGGCGGCTCTGGTGGCACGGCACGCGGCGCGCTCATAGGCGGTGCGCTGGGCGCAGGCGGCGGCTACCTGTGGTCCAAGCGCATGCAAGATCAAAAAGCCGAGATGGAGCGGGCCACCGCGGGCACGGGCGTGGCCGTGTCGCAAACGGCAGACAACCGGCTCAAGATGGACATTCCCAGCGACATTTCTTTTGCCACCGGGCGCTCAGACATCAGCGCCAATTTCTCGCCCATCCTCAACCGCTTTGCCAACAGCCTGCAGCAACACCAAGTGACCAACATCACCATCGTGGGCCACACCGACAGCACGGGCAACGCCGCCATCAACCAGCCCCTGTCGCTGGACCGCGCCAACAGCGCGCGCGACTATTTGGTGGCCCGTGGCGTGGCACGCCAACGCATCATGACCGACGGCCGCGGCGCCAACGAGCCCATCGCCAGCAACACCAGTGAGGCCGGTCGGTCCAGCAACCGGCGGGTGGAAATTTTTGTGGCTGAGCCGGCGCAGGCGGCGAACGCACCATAGTTCAGTCGGACTGTCTCGCTCGCTCCCCCACTGGGGGCCGAGGTGGGGGCACCGCGTTGTCCTGGTCAAGTTATTTCGCACACGCCGATAGGTTGTTTGATTGCCGATTGATGCTCGAAGGCATTGGGTGGCACGTTTCCCAGTTTGGAGTGCAGC
>CANHKH010000457.1 GCA_947460165.1 Comamonadaceae bacterium | reverse complement strand
GCTTTTTTTGGCGTGGGCGCCTACAGCGCCGCCATCTTTTTTAAGCGCAGCGGGCTGGATGTGGTGTGGATGTTCACCCTGGCGCCCTTGGTGGCCATGGCGGTGGCGGCGACCGCGGCAGCCGTGATCGGCTATTTCTCGGTGCGCCGCTCCGGCATCTACTTTTCGATGCTCACCTTCGCCTTCCAGATGCTGCTGTACACCGTGGCGCTGAAGGCCTCGGGTCTGACCGGCGGTGACGACGGCATCACGGGGCTCAAGCCGCCCGGCGTGCTGGGCCAACCCCTGGGCTACTACTTTTATGCCCTCTGCTGGTGCCTGCCCAGTGTGTACCTGCTGCGCCGCCTGGTGCTCTCGCCCTTTGGCCTGACCCTGCGGGCCCTCAAGGACGACCCACTGCGGGTGCAGTATGTGGGCGTGCATGTGCGCCGTCACCAGTGGGCCGCGTTTGTCATCAGCGCGGGCTTTGCCGGACTGGGCGGCGCTTTGTTTGCTTTTTCTTCAGGGAACGTCTTTCCCTCCTGGCTCAACTGGACGGCCAGCGCCACCCCAGTGGTGATGGCCGTGCTCGGTGGCGTGCAGTCCTTTTATGGTGCCATCGTGGGCGCGGCCGTCTATGTGGTGCTGGAAGTCATGATCAGCGGCAAGACCGAATACTGGCCGCTGGCCATGGGCATCATCATTGTGTTGCTGGTGCTGCTCATGCCCACCGGCCTGGTCGGACGCTTCAAGAGGACCGAGCGATGAGCGCCCCCGCCAGCCCCTTTGTGCTGGAGGTGCGCGGCATCTCCAAACGATTTGGCGGCCTGCAGGCCTTGCAAGGCGTGGACATGCAGGTCAAGCCCGGTGAATTTCACGCCATCATCGGCCCCAATGGGGCCGGGAAAAGCACGTTTTTCAACACCTTGACGGGCCTGCTCAAGGCCGACGAAGGCGAGATTCACTTTGACGGCCGCAAGGTCTCTGGCCTGGCGCCGCACCGGCTGACCCGCCTGGGCATGGGCCGCACCTTCCAGATCACCCGGGTGTTCCATGGCATGACGGTGCTGGAAAACGTGCAGGTGGCCTTGTCCGCCCATGCCCGACAAACCTGGAATGGCTGGACGGCGGTTGCAGGCCAGCATGTGGCGCGCGCGCTGGAGTTGCTCGATCGGGTGGGCCTGGCCGCGCAAGCTGCGCGAACCGCCCGCACCCTGGCCCATGGCGACCAAAAACGCCTGGAGCTGGCCATTGCCCTGGCCAGCCAACCCAAGCTGCTGCTGCTGGACGAGCCCACCGCCGGCATGGCCGCGCAAGAGCGCCTGGCCTCCATCCAACTGGTGCACCAGGTGGCCCAGCAGTTGGGGGTGTCCTGCGTGTTCACCGAACACGACATGGCGGTGGTCTTTGCGGTGGCCAGTCGCATCACCGTGCTGCACCAAGGAAAGGTCTTGGCCGTGGGCCAACCGCAAGAGGTGCGCGCCAGCGCCTTGGTGCAGCAGGTTTACCTGGGCGAATCGGTCTCCGCTGGCCAAGCTGACGCTGGCCACTGACACACTTGACCATGACCTTGCTGCAAACCTCTGTCCTGAACACCCATGACATGCCATGGGAGAGCGGTCTCGACTACCTGCGCACCCTGGCCCCGGCTTTTCGCGACAACCTGGGGCCCGCCGAGCAGGTGCAGGCCAACTTTGCCAAGTACCGCCAAAAAAACCTCCACCTCGATCCGCTCACCACGCGCCGGCTGGATCTGGTGGAGCTCGAACCCGGCTACAGCGACCTGACGCACTGCTGCCATGACTCGGTCGAGGAGGGTTTCTTGCTCAGCGGCGAGGTGGTGCTCGACGGCGAGGGCACGCTCCAGGCCGGCGACTATTTTTGGCGCCCGCCCGGCTGGATTCACCATGCCCAGACCGGGCCAGGCGTTCGGCTGCTGCTTGGCTTTGAAGGCCGTTCCAACGAGAGCGGGCCGGTCACCCGCCAAGTGTGCACACCGCAGCAAGCAGGCAGCAACCACCTCATGCCCACGCTGGACGAGGCGGCCCTGGGCAGCCGGGGCCGGCTGCGCCAGGTCCGCACGGGCGAGCTGGTCTGGCAGCCCGGCCCAGACTTTGCACGCTCAGAAGCGGCTTTGACGGGCTTTGACCTGGCTCACCTGGCAGTGCGGGTGCTCAGCCGCAACCCACGCACCGGCCAGCAGACGCTGCTGCTGCGCCTGGCGCCTGGCTACCAGCAGGGCAGCGCAGGTGCCCATGGGGTGGACTGGCAGATGTTCGTGCTCTCTGGCAGCGTGCAATGGGGATCGCAGGCCTGCGGTGCGGGCTGCTTTGTGCACCGCCCTGCAGGCCGTGTCGAGCCCGCCATGGCCAGCGCACAAGGCGCATTGATTTATGCCAAAGTCAACGGGTGGATGAACTTCACACCGGCCGACCTTTCATGAGCACCGCACACACACAGGACAGGCGCGTGAATTTCGACTCCCCCCCCGAACACCAGCAGTTGCGCGACAGCGTGAGGCATTTCCTCGATGCCGAGCTGCCTGAAAAAACCATACGCGCCTGGGATCAGGCGCGAAAAATTCCACGCAGCATCTGGCCCAAGTTGGCGGCGCAAGGCTGGCTGGGCATCAGCGTGCCCGAGGCCTATGGCGGTGCGGGCGGCGACATCGTGCAAGGGGCCATCGTCTGCGAGGAACTCTCGCGCCGTTTCCCCTCCCTGGCCACCGACTGGCTGCTCACTTCCATGACCGCGCGCATCTTCATGGAGGTGGGCACCCCCGAGCAAAAAGCCCACTACCTGCCGCTGCTGACCGGGGGTGAATTCCTCATGGGCTTTGGCATGAGCGAGCCCGGCGGCGGCACCGATGTCTTGGCCCTGAAAACCCGCGCCAGCCTGGACCAGGGCGAATGGACTGTGCAGGGCCAAAAGCTCTACACCTCGCTGGCCGACGACGCCGATGCCATCTTGGTGCTGTGCCGCACCGAGCCCGAGCAGGAAGGCAAGCGCGCCCGCGGTCTGTCCCTGGTGCTCACCCCGCGCCAGCAAAACGGGGTCACGGTTCGCCGCCTGGAGCTCATGGGCATGCGCGCGGCCTGCACCTGCGAGGTGTTTTTCGACGCCGCCAAGGCCCCTGAGTCGGCTGTGCTGGGCCAGCGCGGCCGGGGCTGGTACCACCTGCTGGCCAGCCTGGACGAAGAGCGCATTTTGTGCGCCGCCATGTACGTGGGCATCACCAGCGCGGCGCTGGACCAAGCTTTGCAATATGCCAAAGACAGGCAGGCCTTTGGCCGCCCCATCGGGCAGTTCCAGGCCGTGCAGCATCCGCTGGCCGAAGTGGCCACCGAGCTCGAGCAAATCCGCCTGCTCACCTACAAGTCCGCCTGGCTGCTCAGCCAAGGG
>CANHKH010000456.1 GCA_947460165.1 Comamonadaceae bacterium | reverse complement strand
GTAGTGGGCGTGGTCCATGCAAGCAGATGGGCTGACAGCGCGTGGTGGTTTTCCTGTGGGGGTATTGACAATCCAGAACCAAACAGCGAAAGTCTAGCAATTGTTCTATCCATAGAACAATAAGATTTTCCCCAACCGATCCTCCAACCTTTTCGACCAGGACCTGCCATGAACCAAAACGCCCGCCTGTCACGCCGCCTTGTGCTCCAAGCCGGTGCAGCCAGCACCATCTTGGGGGCCCCTGGCCTCTTGATGGCCCAGCCCCGCCCTGTGAAGATCGGTTTGATCCACCCCGTCAGCGGTGCGCTCGCTTACAGCGGCGGTCAGGGTCGCTTGGGTTGCCAGTGGGCCATTGATGAAATCAATGCAGCCGGCGGTATCAAGGCCCTGGGTGGCACCAAGGTGGAGGCCGTGCTGGGCGACTCGCAGAGCCGCCCAGAGGTGGGTGTGGCCGAGGTCGAGCGTTTGCAGCAAGACGCGGTGTCGGCCTACGTGGGCTGCTTTTCCAGCGCCATCGCCTTGCCCGCCACCCAGGCGGCTGCCAAGTACAACACGCCTTTCATGATCGACGTGGGCGTGTCTGATGCCATCACCAGCCGTGGCCTGAAAAACGTGTTCCGCCTGGCCCCAGGCAATGGCAAGTGCGTGGACGATGCCTTTGCCGGTCTGGCTGAAGTCAACAAGGCCGCTGGTGGCGTGGCCAAGAGCGTGGTCTTGGTGCACGAGGACTCGGAGTTCGGCACCAGCACCGCCAAGCTGCTGCAGGGCAAGCTCACAGGCATTGGCCTGGAGGTCAAGGAAGTGCTCAAGCACGCCACGCCCACGCGCGATTTCTCCAACCTGGCGCTGCGCATCAAGTCGCTCAAGCCCGACCTCGTCATTGTCAGCAACTACCAAAACGAGTATGTTTTGTTGGCCCGCACGCTGCACCAGCAAAAAGTCGACGTGGCAGGCATGTTCTCCGTGCTCGGCGGTGGTTTCAACTACCGCCTGGTCAAAGAGCAGCCTGAGGTGGCGCAGTACATGATGGACTTCAACCACTGGTACAACCCCCGCAGTGCCAAGGCCCAGGACATGCGCAAAGCTGTGGAAGCCAAGGGTGGCCTGTTCACCTTCGAGGTGTACTGCGGCTACAACGCGGTCAAGTGCTATGTCGATGCGATCGAGCGCGCCAAGTCGGCCGACAAGGCTGCCGTGATTGCTGCACTGGAGAGCAGCACCTGGTCTGACCACTTCATGCCCTACGGTCCCACCAAGTTCGTCAACGGTCAAAACCAAGGCGGCCGCGCCGTGCTGCTGCAGGCCTCCAAGACCGACATCGACGTGGTCTGGCCCAACGAGTTTGGCTCGACCAAGGCCATCTTCCCCCGTCCCAAGCTCAGCTGAGCGCCACAGCGCCCCAGTGAGGGCGCTGTGCTGTGTGGCCAATCCCGCCCTGCCGCTTGCGGCAGGGCGTTTGGGTTTTCTTTTTCCGCCCAAACTCACAAGGTGTTGCGTTGGACCTTTCAATCATTGCTGCTGCCACCATCAACGGCCTCTTGCTGGGGGGCATCTACACCCTGGTGGCCTCGGGCCTGACGCTGATTTACGGCGTGCTCCACATCATCAATTTCGCCCACGGCAGCATGCTCATGCTGGCCATGTTTGGCGTGTTTTATTTGCTCACCAAACTGGGCATAGACCCTTATCTGTCGCTCTTGGTGATGGTGCCCGCCATGTATCTGTTGGGCTACTTTCTCTACAAGGGCTTGATTGGCAAGCTCTCCAATGGCAAGGACGAAAACATCTTGCTCATCACGCTGGGTCTGTCCATCTTGATTGAGAACCTCGCGCTGATGTTCTTCAAAGGCGATACACGCACCATCTCGGTGTCTTACTCCGACACCATGGTCGAGATGGGAAGCACGCTGGTGTCGCTTCCCAAAATCATCTCCTTTGTCGCCTCCTTGGTGCTCTGCGCGCTGCTGGGCTTGCTGATCAACCGCACTGACATTGGCAAGGCCATTCGTGCCGTGGCCAAAGAGCGTGTGGGCGCGCGCCTGGTGGGGATTGATGTGGACCGCGTGTTTGCCGTGTCCTACGGCATTGGCCTGGCCACCTTGGGTGCAGCGGCTTGCCTGTTGATGCCTATTTTTTATGTGTCACCGACCACGGGCCATGTGTTTGTGATGGTGGCCTTTACCGTGGTGGTGCTGGGCGGCATGGGCAGCTTTTTGGGCGCCGTGGTGGGCGGGCTGATCGTGGGCCTGACCGAGTCCTTTGGCGGCTTGTTCTTGGGTGAGAGCCTGGGCCAGATCGGTATTTCACTGATCTTTATTCTTATTCTTCTCTTCAGGCCACAGGGCTTGTTTGGAGCCAAAACATGAAGGCGCTCAGCCCTGGCCAGGCCTGGCTGCTCCACGGGGGACTGCTGGCCATTGCGGTGTTTTTCCCTTGGGTCTTTTCCTCGTCCTTCATGATCAACTTCGGCGTGCTGGCGCTGTTCTACGCCTTCATTGGCCAAGCCTGGAACATTGCGGGCGGCTTTGCCGGCCAGCTGTCTTTCGGGCATGTGATGTTTTTTGGGGCTGGCGCCTACGCGTCGACCATTTTGCAAATGCGCTTTGGCTTTAACCCTTGGTGGGGCTTGCCCGCGTCTGCCGTGGCCGGCGCCCTGGTGGGCTGGGTGGTGGCGGTGCTTTCTTTCAGGGCCGGCTTGAAAGGCTCGTACTTTGCGCTCATCACTTTGGCCTTTGCCGAGGTCTTGCGCATAGTGGCCAACTCGGTGGAGATCACCGGCGGCGGCATGGGCATGCTGATTCCGGCCAAGCGCAGCGCAGAAAACTTTCAATTCGCCGAACGCATTGGCTTTTATTACCTGATCTTGGCCATGACGGTGGGCTCGGTGGCCATTGCCATTTGGCTCAAGCGTTCGCGATTTGGCGCGCAGTTGGCCGCCATCCGTGAAAACGAAGACTCGGCGCGCGCCCTGGGCATCAACACCTTCCGTGAAAAGGTCAAGGTCATGATGCTGTCAGGCGCCATTGCGGGCATGGGCGGCTGCTTTTTTGCCCAGTACTTTCTCTACATCGACCCGACCATTGTGTTTGGCGTGGACAAGTCGGTCGAGATGTTGCTGGTCAGCATGATTGGCGGCGCAGGTACGGTGTATGGCCCGCTCATAGGGGCGGTGCTCTTGGCAGGTGTCAGCGACGTGACGCGCGCGCTGACTGACGTGCAGGGCCTGTCGCTGGTGCTCTATGGCACCTTGCTGGTCATCATCATTGCCTTCTTGCCCAACGGTTTGATTGATTTGTTCCAGCGCATGTGGCGCAGGCTCAGCCCTGCGGCCCCTGACGCTGGCAAGTCGACCTCGTCCAAGGAGGGCGTGTGATGCTCAAGGTTCAAGGACT
>CANHKH010000455.1 GCA_947460165.1 Comamonadaceae bacterium | reverse complement strand
TCTTGAAAGTGCGTAATGCCATGGTGTGTGCTCCGAGTCAGTGCGCTTTAGAAGGTGCGGACCTTGGGTGGCACAGAGTCCACCGTCAGGGGTTTGAGGTTGACAGGCTTGTAGCTCAGGCGATTGCCATCGCTGTGCCAGAGGGTGTGCTTCATCCACTCCACGTCGTTGCGGCCCAACGGGAACTGCGCGTCGTCGGCCGGGCGCTCGTAGTCGTTCACGGTGTGCGCGCCCCGGCATTCGCGGCGGGCTGCCGCCGAGGTCATGGTGGCTTGGGCCGCTTCAATCAGGTTTTCAACTTCCAGCGCCTCAATGCGGGCGGTGTTGAAGACCTTGGACTTGTCTTTCAGGCCAATGTGGAACACCCGCTCGCGCAAGGCGTTGATCTTGGCCACGCCCTCGTCCATGCTGGCTTGGGTGCGAAACACGCCGGCGTGCTGCTGCATGGCAGCGCGTATGTCATTGGCCACGGTCTGGGCGTACTCGCCATCGGTGGCCTGGTCCAGGCGGGCCAGGCGCGCCAGGGATTTATCAGCAGCATCGGCTGGCAGGGGCTTGTGGGTTTTGTTCTTGTCGTTGTACTGAACAATGTGGTTGCCCGCCGCGCGGCCAAACACCAGCAGGTCCAGCAGCGAGTTGGTGCCCAGGCGGTTGGCGCCGTGCACAGACACGCAAGAGCATTCGCCCACTGCATACAAGCCGTTGACCACTTGTTGTCCGCCTTGGCCGTCGGGCGCGACCACTTGGCCGTTGATGTTGGTGGGGATGCCGCCCATTTGGTAGTGGATGGTGGGCACCACGGGAATGGGCTCTTTGGTGATGTCCACGTTGGCAAAGTTCACGCCAATTTCATACACCGACGGCAAGCGCTTGTGGATGGTTTCAGCGCCCAGGTGGTCGAGCTTGAGCAGCACGTAGTCTTTGTTCGGGCCGCAGCCCCGGCCTTCTTTGATTTCTTGGTCCATGCAGCGCGAGACAAAGTCGCGTGGGGCCAGGTCTTTCAAGGTGGGCGCGTAGCGCTCCATGAAGCGCTCGCCATTGCTGTTGAGCAAAATCGCGCCCTCGCCACGGCAGCCTTCGGTCAGCAGCACGCCTGCGCCGGCCACGCCGGTGGGGTGGAACTGCCAGAACTCCATGTCTTCCAGGGGAATGCCCGCGCGCGCGGCCATGCCCAGGCCGTCACCGGTGTTGATGAAGGCATTGGTTGAGGCCGCGAAGATGCGGCCGGCGCCGCCCGTGGCCAGCAGCGTGGTTTTGGCTTCCAGCACGTAGACGTCGCCGGTTTCCATTTCCATGGCGGTCACGCCCACCACGTCCCCGTCGGCGTCGCGAATCAAGTCCAGTGCCATCCACTCGACGAAAAAGCTGGTTTTTTCTTTGACGTTTTGCTGGTACAGCGTGTGCAACATGGCGTGGCCGGTGCGATCGGCCGCCGCGCAGGCGCGCTGCACGGGCTTTTCGCCGTAGTTGGCGGTGTGGCCGCCGAAGGGACGCTGGTAAATGGTGCCGTCGGGGTTGCGGTCAAAAGGCATGCCCATGTGCTCCAGGTCGTAGACGACCTTGGGCGCTTCGCGGCACATGAATTCAATGGCGTCTTGGTCGCCCAGCCAGTCCGAGCCTTTGACGGTGTCGTAGAAGTGGTAGTGCCAGTTGTCCTCGCTCATGTTGCCCAGCGAGGCGCCAATGCCGCCTTGGGCCGCCACGGTGTGCGAGCGGGTGGGAAAGACCTTGGAGAGCACGGCCACGTTCAGGCCGGCACGGGCCAGTTGCAGCGAGGCGCGCATGCCGGAACCACCGGCGCCCACAATGATGACGTCGAACTTGCGCTTAGGGAGTTGGGATGTTGCAGTCATGTTTTTTAAAATCTCCACAGCACTTGAATGGCCCAGCCGCCGCAAGCGACCAGCCAAACGATGGCGAACACTTGCAGAACCAGACGCAGGATCACGGGTTTGATGTAGTCCATGAACACGTCGCGCATGCCCACCCAAACGTGGTAGAGCATGGCCATGATCACGGCGAAGGTCAGGGTCTTCATGGCCTGGGGCGCAAAAATGCCAGACCATGAGTCGTAAGTGATGGGGCCTGAGCTGATCAGCACCTGGGCCAGCACCACCACCGTAAAGAGGGCCATGAGCACCGCGGTCACGCGCTGGGCCAGCCAGTCCCGCATGCCGTAATGAGCGCCCACCACAATGCGCTTAGAGCCGTAATTGACTGCCATGAAGGTGTCCTTGTTTCAGTAAATCAATGAATCAGTACAGGCCAAACAGCTTGGCGCCCAGCACCGCAGTCAGGCTCAAGCTCAGGATGAGCACCACGCGGGCGGTGTTAGTGCCCGAGGCCTTGGTCACCGCGTCGTGGCTGATGTCCATGCGCAGGTGGCGCAGGCCCGCAATGAAGTGGTGCAGGTAAGCCCACATCAGCGCCAGTGCCACCAGCTTCCAGACCACGCCGGGCAGACCCAAAAGGCCCACCGAGAAGGCGCTGGTAAAGCGTGCGTAGGAAATCTCAGAAGAAATGGAGGTGTCAAACATCCAGATGACAAAGGGCATCAGCGCAAACATCAGCACACCGCTGACACGGTGCAAGATGGACACCCAACCGGCGGCCGGCAGGCGGTAAGAGGGAAGGTCTGAGAAGGCGTTGATGTTGCGGAACTCTGGCCGCTTTTTGGCTAAGGTCGCTTTATCTGACATGCTGTGCTTTCTTGGAATCGGTAACTGCTGGGTAACAAAGTCAATCAACCGGAAATTCTATTGCAATGCAGCATCCAACTGGCGGAGGCTGAGGGTCTTGCAGCCCGGTTTTGATGATCTCTGGTCAAAATAAATCAGGCTCAGATGCTTGAAGGGCTGGGATGCGTGTGAAGCTGACAGTAAGGTTACAGATTGTTCAGTCCTTCCAGCATGGTCGTGGCTGTCTGGGCAATGGACAGTCGCTCACCGTCACCCAGGCGGGTCAGGTTTTTCGCCATCAAAGCCGTGCGCGGGTTGCGCTCAAAGCTCTCGCGGTGGGTGTCCAAAAAATGCCAATACAGCGTGGTCATGGGGCAAGCCTGGGGCCCGGTGCGCTGCTCGGGCACATACTTGCAGCCCTGGCAATAGTTGCTCATGCGCTTGATGTAAGCACCGCTGGCCACATAGGGCTTGGAGGTAAAACGCCCCCCGTTGGCAAACAAGGCCATGCCCGCGGTGTTGGGCAACTCCACCCACTCCACCGCATCGATGTAAACCGCCAAGTACCAGTCGCACAGCTGCTGGGGCTCAATTTGCGCCATGACGCCAAACATGCCGATGACCATCAAGCGCTGAATGTGGTGGGCGTAGCCGTGTTCCAGGGTTTGCTTGATGCTCTGGCGCATGCAGTTCATGCCGGTGTGGCCCGTCCAGTACCAAG
>CANHKH010000454.1 GCA_947460165.1 Comamonadaceae bacterium | reverse complement strand
GCGATGCCTGCCCTGACAGCCTCAAGACACGATGTAGGCGCCTGCACCCGTGGCCACCAGCAGGCCGTCGGCGGCATAAAACTCCATGCGCGTGTTGCCCACGCGCGAGCCCAGGCGCAGCACCTCGGCGTGCAAGTCAAAGTGCGTGCTCACGGCCGGGCGCAGGTAGTCGATGCGCAGGTCTATGGTGGCCAGCTTTTCAAAGCGATCAAGGCATTGCAGCGGCGGCTCGTCGCTGTAGCGCCTGCCCACGGCGGCCATGCAGGCCAGGCCGCCCAGCGCGTCCAGGCAGGCGCTGATCACGCCGCCATGCATGCGGCCATGCACAAAGTGGCCAATGAGCTCGGGCTTCATGTCAATGCGGGCACGCACCCGGTCGTCGCCAATGTGGCTGATCTTCAAGCCCATGACGCGGTTAAAAACAATGTGCTCTTCAAACAACTCGCGCAGCAACTGGGCAAATTCTGGCGCTGAGGACGGCTCGCTGGGGGAGTGGGTGACCGGTGTCTTGCTCATGCAAGCGATTGTTGCTCATCCACACGCGCCCCTTGGCAGGAGGGCGCCTTCTCAGCGTTTGCCGGTCTCAGCGCCCACATGGACCGTGTCGTTGCCGTCGGGCGGCAGCACAAACTCGTTGTGGGCATGGGTGACCCAACCCGTGCCGGCCTTGGCTTCGAGCAAAAACTCGCCCTCTGCCGTTTGAATGGCACCGACTGCGTACTGGTCGCCCATGGACTGCGTGATGTGAAAACGCCCCCCTGGCTCGCCCAGCAAGCGACCGCTCCAGCGAAACTGGCCGCGCAACACCTCCACCAACTCAATTTCTGCTTGGATCGAGGGCGCGCCTGGCAAGGGCAACAAGAAAGTGTCGCCCTCGGCCCGCGCCGACAGCACGCGCATGTCGTAGCTGATCCACTGCCTGCCGTCTTGCAGCCGGCGCTCATTGGCCAATGGCGACTGGCTGGCCGCCTGCAGGCTCACCCCGGTGGCAAACAGCACCTGTTGCTGGCGCGCCTCCTCCAAGGCCAAGGCGTGATGAAACACAGGTCGACCGTCCACCAAGCGGGCCATGATGCGCTGCCGCAGGTCGGCGTTGGCCTCGCCCGCCATCAGTTGTTCAGGCATGGCCATGGCTGAAGAGGGCAACCCACCGAGGTGGCTGGTGGCAGGCATCTCGGCCGACATGGCAGGCCCCGGTGCCCGAGCGGACAACACCACACCGGGAGAGGGGGTGGGCGCTGACAGCAGCCAGCCGCCAGCGCCGGCCGCAGCCAGCGCCACACCCAGCCAAGACAGGCAATGAAAGCGCGTCATGGTTCAGCGAAAACGTGCCACGCTCGTGGCGTTTTTGTTCATGGGAGCCACCTCGTCGGGCACATTCGCCCCATGGCCGAGGTGCACACCCAAGCTTGGGTCAAAGCGGCTGGGCGTGGCAAAAGAAGACACCGAATTGCCGCTCATCACGGTGGGCACCACACCATTGCCGTGGCCCAGGCCCATGTTGTGGCCCAACTCGTGGCGCATGACGGTGGTGCCGCAGGCGGTGCTGCCTGAGGCCAGCATGTTGAAGTCTGAAGGTGTGCTGTTGACAAAGGCCAGACCGCAGCCACTTTCTGTGCCTTCGTAGTACACCGCATCGGCCAGCAGGCGCTGACGCTCAGTTTGAATGCCCACATTGGTGCGGCCCAGGTTGAGCGCGTCGTTCAAGGTGCTGCCCAGGTTGGGCACCTCCAACAGGCCTGCGACCTGAAAGCGAAAACGTGCACCTGAATTTTCCAAGGCTTCATTGGTCAAGCGCAAAGACTCCAACTGGCGGCTGGCGGCTGCCTGGGCGCCATATTTGGCAGTCACGCCCTGGCCGTAGGTCAACAAGATGCGGATGGTCTCGGTCTCTTGGCTCCAACCATCGGCCGTCTTGACAAAAGCCACCTCCTCGTCCTTGGCCACTTTGTAGATGTTGGACACATTGCCTTGGGCATAAGCCACTTGCAGGCCACCTGGCATGGCAGATCGCACCACCACGCGGTCGCCCACCAGCGCCTGCTTGCTCAGTTGCACCTGTTTGTCAGGCTGTTCATTGCCCAGCGCCACCACCTCGGTGACCGGGGTTTGCACGGCTGGCAGCATGGTCGACTTCAGCGTCGCGGTGTTGACCAAGGTGCGTGGCATCTTCAAGGGAACCCAGGTGGCGGCATCGGCGTTCCACATGAACTCATAGCTTTGGTTGAGCCCCACGGTCATGGTGCCCACACCCTTGACGTTGCTGTTGGCAATGCTGCTGCGTGCATTGGCATTGGAGCTGATGACCACACGGTCACGGTCGCCGGCGCGGGCGGGCAAGCGCACGGTGGTGGCAGCGGTGCCTGCAGGCAAGCTCAGGCGGGTCATGGCGGTGGTGGGGACAGGCAGCTGCCCGTTTCGCAAGGCAGACAAGGACTGCGTGGTTTCAGGCCCCTTGCTCAACACCCATTTGCCCAGCCGTGCATTGAACACAAAGGCGTACTCATCTTTGGTCCGCAAGGGCATGGTGGAGGCATGCAACACTTGGCTGGGGTCTATGCGGCTGCTCCAGGTGGCCCGTGAGTTGACCAGCAGCAGCGCACCGTCCATCGCCGTGGTGGGCAGGTTCAGGGCCTGCGCCCAGGCGCCGTCGGCCATGGCGGCACGCTGCACCCGTTCGGTGTTGCTGCTCAGACTGAAGGTGCCGCCCGTGTTGGGCGCCCAGGCCGTGGGCGCCACAATTTCCCAGCGCTGCGCGACTGCCGAGTATTTGTATTCCAGGGTCTGGCCGGTGGCCAGTGACAAAGCGGGCAAGGGCACATCGCTGTGGGCCTGCAACACCTGCGTGCCCCAGGTGGCTTTGGACACAATTTTGACGCTGGCTTTGTCTTTGGCCAAAGCAGGCAGGCTGATCTGCGGCGTCCAATTGCCGTCGTAGAGGGTGAACACCAAGCTGTCGAAAGTGCCAGGCAAATTTCCACTGCCCAGTTGGTTGGGGCTGGAGTAGGTCTGAGCCATGCTCATCGAGGTGATGCCGAACAAACAAGAAGTAAGCAGGAGATGCTTCATGGGAATCCTTTAATCATTCCGATCATGTAAAAAAGTGTCTAAATCGTAAATCTATAGATTCAATTAAAGACAAATTTTTGTAAATTCGTGTCGATAAAAAATCGTTATTTTTCATGTTCGAGTTCACATGGACCCCGAGCAGCCACCGCTGTTCACGCTGGGAACGCCATGGCGATGGCGCATGAAAAAACCAGCTTGGCGAAGGTATCGGGCTGTGGGCCACGTGCCAAGCTGGTTGGGGTCTGCGAATAGGGGAGGCTCAAGCCTCTGGTGCAGAAAGGTACTGAGGTTGGAAGGTAAAGTGTTTCTGGTTGGCTTTCAAAAAGGCGGT
>CANHKH010000453.1 GCA_947460165.1 Comamonadaceae bacterium | reverse complement strand
GAAAGATGGCCGCGTTGTTGACCAAAATATCAAGTCCACCCACCGCATCGGCTTGCTCAAACAAGTGCGCGATCTGCCCAGAGTCTGACAAGTCGGCTTTGACCCAGGTCACGCGCGCACCCATGGCGGACAAAGTTTGCATGCCGCTGGCGGCGGTGTCGTCGTCGAGGTAGTTGGCGACGATGCTGGCACCAGCTTGTGCCAGCGCCACGGCGATCGCCAATCCAATGCCTTGCTGTGCGCCGGTGACCACGGCCTTGGCGTGGGACAAAGAAAACAGTGGCTTGTGTGGCAGGTCGTTCATGGTGTCTCCGTGGGGTGGCACCATTTTGGCAAAGAAAGCGTGTGGACGATGCTGGCTCAGCTTGGGGGCTTCCAAAGCCCGCGCCTTGGGTCTGCTGCAGTGTCATCTTTCCGATGTCCTGCCATCCCCACACGTGTACACCCTCGCGCTCATGGGAAGCAGGTCCGCCGTGCACCAGGGACGGCTCAATGCTGTCGGCCCAGTCGCTCGCAAAGGTGCTGACGAACTAGCGCATCTCACAGCGGCACAGACAGCTTGAGCCCCACCCTTTCTTGGCGGGCCAGGTCAGATGACTGGCCAGTGGCATCGTGAAAGCTCACGCTCGGCTTCAATCGGGCTGCGGATTGGCGATCCAGCCGGCGATGTCTTTGACCGCCTGCTCTTCCATGCCGATGAAGCCGTGCCAGTGCAAGGCCTGGCAAGGGTCGCCTTCTGGGTTGCTGCCGCCCTCGACGATCCAGCGCTTTTTGAGGGGTGCATTTTTCAGGCCACGCAGTATCCATTCGGTATCGCGCGCCAAGGTGATGCGGCAAGCGTCATTTTTGTGGTGGTACACCAGCACCGGCAACCTGATTTGGTCTATGGCCTGCTGCGGCACCGACGTCGCCGCCACGTTGTAACTGCCAATGGAGGCGGTGAGCACCAGGCCCGCCAGCTGATCTTGCAGCGCAATGCCCAAGGCGGCCACCGAGACAGTGCCACGGCTGGTGCCGACCAGCCAGAGCACTTGGCTGCCGCGCTGGCGCAGATCGGCCAGCACCCCATTCACATCGGTGCTGTGCATCGCCGATGTGCGCCATGCATCATCGAGTTGCCGCTTGTCCGTGGGGTTGCCCAGCATGGCCACATTCAAACCCTGGGCGCGGAAAAATTCGCCGCTGCGGATCAAAAAATTGTTCGACTGCGGCCGGCCATCGCGCAGACCGATGCCGCCGTTGCCGCCGGAAAACAACAGCACCGTGGTCTTGGCGCCATGGGCAGGCATCCACCAATAGCTGATGCTCTGGCCCTCGCGCGTGGGCAGCGTGACCAACGCGTCTTGCGCCCAAGCGGCAGCAGACAACAACAGGAACAGGACTGGCCAGAGTGTGCGAATGAGGGTCTTCATGGGTGGTTTTTTCAGGGCGTGAGCGAGGGCATTGGGCAGTGGGCGCCAAACCCATTGCGCTATTTTCCCTCGCAATGGCGCCTCTCACAGCGGCACAGACAGCTTGAGCCCCAGCATTTCGTTGCGGGGCAGGCCAGATTCAAAGAACTGCCGGCTCGCCTGGTTGACGATGACCGAGCCCACGGTCTTGCGGTCTGTGGCGTTGTCCACGCCCAGCCAAGCTTCAGCGCGCACCGGCCCCCACTGGCTGCGGTGTCGCAGCTTGAGGTTGAGCAGGGCAAAGCTGTCTGCGCGGGCGTCGGCGTCGTTCAGGTCGTTGGCCCACAGGCCTGAGCGCAGCACGCCCTCGATGGCGGCTGACCAGCCCAGCGGCGCGCTGGCCACTGGGTGGGCTGTTGGCTCGGTGCTGCCTTTTTCGCTTCTTTCGCTCCATTGCAGCGACGCAAAGAGTTGCTTGTCTGGGATGCCGGGCATGCGATTGCCCGCTTTCACCAGCCCGCTCGGTGTCGTGAAGTCTGTGTCATAGCTGGCCCGCAACCAAGTGGCAGAAAGCTGGCTGCGCCACTGCGGTGACCAGCGCTGCTGCCAGCCCAGCTCCAGCCCTTCTCGCTGGGTGCGGGTGGCGTTGACAAAGGCCGTTTGACCCATGGCGCTCAGCTGCGTGACGATCTCGTTGTCGGTCTTGATGCGAAACACGGCCGCACCCACCTCGGCGGTGGGCGCAGGTCGCCACTTCAGGCCCGCCTCGGTGTGCGTGCTGCGCGAGGCTTTCAACGCGGTGTTGAACTTGCCAATGATGGCGTTGTTCTCCACGCTGAAAGCGGCTTCGGCCAGCGTGGGCGTTTCCAGGCCTTGGCCCCAGTTGGCGTACACATTCAGCGCATCGCTGGCGTGCCAGATGGCGCCCAGCACGGGCTGGGTGGCGCTGTAGCGCACGCTGCCCGAGCCGTCTCTGTCGGTGGCGGTGACTGGCAAGTCGTCGGTGTTGGACAGCTTGACCTGGCTGCGCCTCAAGCCTGCCGTGAAGCTGTAGGGGTTGTGGCCTTGCGCATCCAGAAAGTGCCAGTTGAGCTGGGCGTAGGCGTCGGAGTTGCTGGCCACGTTGGTTTCACGGCGGGTGAGGCCGCCTGTGATTTGCCCGCTGGTGGTGGCGCCGCCTTGGCGCAATTCTTCAGAGCGGTCCAGGTCCAGGCCGCCCACCCATTCAAAGCGGCCCAGGGCGTGGCGCCAGCCGCCTTTGAGTTGCCCGCCCAGCCCGGTGAACTCACGGTCCAGCGACACCCAGGCGCCCGCAGGCAACTGCTGCTGTGCCCGGCCTGCCTGGTACTGCAGGTTTTGCCGCGTGCCGCTGTAGATGCGCCACTGCGTTTTGAGGTCGGCATGTATGCGGTGCTCCAGCACCAGCCCGAGCTGAGACTGCTGCACGCTTTTGCGCGCGTTGTTGAGCAGCGCCCGGTTGCCCGCCTGCCGGGGGTCGGCCTGCCACTCCTTTTGCGCCAGCCCCAGCGGGTCTTGCGCCTCGGGCATGTCAAACACATTGGCAAGCACCCGCAGCCGGGTGTCAGCGCTCAAGTCGCTGGTGATGACGCTGTTGAAATGCTTGCGGTTGGCTGCGCTGTTGCTGCGGTAACCCTCGGTGTCAAAGAGGCTGTAGTCCACCACCACGCCCACCTGGCTGGCGGCGCCCATTCGGCCGCTGAGCTGCACATCGTGGCGCTGCAGGCCGTAGCTGCCCCAGGTGCTGGAGACATCCAACTGGGGCTGGGCGCCCGCTTCGCGGGTGAAGGTTTGAATGACCCCGCCCGAGGCATTGCCATAGAGCTGCGCCAGCGGGCCCGACAGCACCTCCATGCGCGCAGCCGAGCCCAGGGCCACGGTGGATGCTTGGCCCTGCCCGTCGGGCGTGGTGGCCGGGATGCCGTCGGTGATGAGGCGGATGCCGCGCAGCCCAAAGGCCGCCCGCGCGCCAAAGCCGCGAATGGAAATTTGCACATCTTGCGCGT
>CANHKH010000452.1 GCA_947460165.1 Comamonadaceae bacterium | reverse complement strand
GCAGCGTTGGCCTTGAGCAATTCGAAGATTGCTGACAGGCGCGTGCCCGGCTGCAGCGTGACGGATTGGTCTAGCCAGTGCTGAGCCGCGTCGGTGAGGTCATGGACTTTTTCGCGCAGGCCATTCGGTGTGTCGACCTGGCGGCGCTGGAGCAGGCGGCCTTTTGGGGTGATCTCGATACCGGGGTGCATGTGGTCGATCACCTAGCGCAGCGTCAAAGGGCTGGCGGCTCTGGTTGTTGTGTTGGCGAAAACGGTGCCGATGGACATGCTGGACTCCCGACAAAACGTGATGACGAGTGTGTATGGCGCCGCAAGAGCAGTCAAGTTCACGCTCGCGAGACCACGGTCGAAATGGCCTGACGGCAATTATTGGCGTGAGGGGGTGACCCATAGGCCGCCACCTACCGCCAGCAGGCTGTCTACAAAGACAAGACAGCGCTTTCCCTAAGCAGCCGGGCGCTCAAAAAAAGCCAACCGGTAAGGATTGGCTTTTAAGGGGCTGGCGGGATTTGAACCCGCGCCCGCAGCCCAAGAATGCACTCAAATCAAGGTGGTGACACGACGGACAAGAAGCTCTAAAGTGCATGAAATTTCAATGAGAAATCATCCATGTCAGCAACTGCCACACGTTCTACTCCTCCCCTAAGGGGTGCCACTGCACACCTTGCGGACGAGCTGCAGGCCGGCCGTGTCTATCGGCGTGAGGATCTCGCTCGCCTAAGCAATGCAGTTGATCGGCATCTGAATGAACTGGTGTCCACTGGGTTGCTCAAAAAACTGGCTCAGGGGCTTTACTACGCACCCAAGCCATCGAACTTTGGTCCTTTGCCTCCCACTGACGAACAGGTGGTGAGAGGGTTTCTGCGTGACAAGGATTTTTTGGTGTTTTCTCCGTCGGCATACAACACGGTGGGCCTGGGCACCACCCAGCTTTACAACAGCACACTGGTCTACAACCACAAACGTCATGGCGTTTTCAAATTGGGCAACCGACAGTTTGATTTCCGAGTCAAGCCTCGCTTCCCCAAGAAACTAACTTCAGAATTCCTGTATGTGGACCTGCTGAACAACTTGGAGGAATTGGCCGAAGACCGCGACGCTGTGCTCAGCCAGGCCCGCAACAAGTTGATGTCGTTCAATCAACCCCGGCTCCAAGAGGCATTGAACAGCTACGGCAATATGGCCACTCGCAAACGCATTCGGGAATGGATCGGTGGCTGACTTTCTTCACGAACGACGTGACTTCGATCAACTGCTTGCGGTCGTCGCCAATGACCGTGAGCTCGACCCCATGTTGGTCGAAAAAGACTACTGGATCATGCACAGCCTGTGGGGACTCCAGGCTCAAGGCTTTGTGTTCGAGTTAAAGGGTGGCACCTCTCTGTCCAAAGGCTTCGGGGTCATCCATCGTTTTTCAGAAGACATTGACATCCGCATCGAGCCTACTCACCCCGCGCGGCCACCATCACAGGTTTGAATGATGGCATCCTGTTAGAACTGGGGTTCGACGATACCGCTACCAACTGACCCGTCACCATCTCCTCTTGGGCTTTAGATTTTGCGATGAGCTGCGGCGTTGAAGTTGTCGACAACCGTGCCGTCGATGTGCCCTGCTACGCGCCGACTCACACCTTCGTCGAGAAGCTCCAAACCATCTTGACCAAGTACCGCCGTTTGGCTGAGGCCCAAAAATTCTCCGGCAATTTTCTGCGCCACTACTACGACGTGAATTGCTTGCTTGAGATGCAGGAAGTGCAGGAATTCATGAACAAGCCTGCATACCAGGCGCAGAAAAAGCAGCGCTTTCGGACTGGCGATGAATTGGTGATCGCCAATAACCCAGCCTTCACCCTGACCGATCCTGCCCAGCGAGACCTTTTTGCTCGGGAATACAAAAAATCCTCTGCGCTCTACTACCAAGGACAGCCGGATTTCGATCAGCTACTTGACCGAATCGGTAAGCATCTGAATTCAATGTGACGCCGCAACACTTCTGACTGGCTCCTACAAAGACAAGCTATGCCTTTACGCATGTGGAAGCTGGCCTGTCGGCGAATGTTCGCCTGCGGTGATGCCTGTCGTTTGGTGCGCCGGTGCCGGGCGCACCCAAAAAAAAAGCACCTGGGCTTGTGACCTGGGTGCTTTGATTCAATCGAGATGCTGGCTCCTCAACCTGGGCTCGAACCAGGGACCTACGGATTAACAGTCCGGCGCTCTACCGACTGAGCTATTGAGGAATCGAAGCTGAAATTATAGCTTGATTTTCCACCCTTTCTGATGGGCTGCACCGCTCAACAGCCGGGCTTGCCAAGCCTCAAGTCAGCACGTGCTGGAGCAGGGAATGCAAACCCTTGAACCACAAGCGGCTGCCCTCAAACAAATCGGCAATTTGGTAGGTCAGCAAAAACATGAGTGGATAAAACGCAGCTGGGCTGCGCTGGCTCCAACACACCACCCATTGCACCCAAGCAGCCCGGCCCAGCATCCCATTGGCCAAGGCACACACAAAAACGCCAACGCAAGCACCTACCACCATGTCTGACAGGTAATGCAGGCCCAGGTACAGGCGCGGCAGGGCAATGAACACAGTCACGTAGCTCAAGGCCAGCCAGCCGAGCCAACGCGCAACAAAGAAAAAGCCCACGGCCAGAGCGAAAAAAAGCACTGCGTGGTCGCTTGGAAAGGAGCTCAAGTCGTTCAGTGCCCGCTCGGCCACCCCATAAGGCGTGGCCAAATTGAGCGCAGGCTCGTGCAAGGGCCGCAGCCGGTGAGGCAACAGGTTCACCATGGTGCGGCCCAGACCCAGAGCGAGCACGCAGGCGAGCAGGGTGAGCGTCAGGTGCGCGCGGGCTTGGGCTTGGCTGCCCCGCCTGAACCAAGCCCACCACAGCAAGGCCATCAGCACGCCGCCTTTGAACAAGTGGTTGTCAGACAAAAAAGCCAGCGACTGGTCCAGCCACCAGGTGCGGTGCACCCACTGGTTGAAAAATTGAGCCACCGGGAAATCCAGGCGGTCTACAAGCCCATACGCCTCATGACTGTCCATCACCCACTGTGAATGTCACTCGATTGCAAACCAATCAGTGCACTGGCCCCGGGGCTGTCGGCCACCAAGGCTTGAGCCCGTGCGCGAAAGTCTCGCCCTCAGCGCTGGAACAAGAATCGCGCTTGGCGCTTGGCCATGCGCCAGCCTTCAGGCGTGAGTCTCAGCTCGTCGACAAACTCACCGAGTTGCTGGGCTGCATCGGCGGGCCGGCCTTTGGGTGTGAGCGCATCGCTGCGCAGACCGGTCCACAGCAGCACCAGACAGCGCGACTGTGCGTTGGGGGCGTTGATGAAAGTGACCTCGTGGTTGGTCAAGATGTGCTGGGTCAGCCGCTCGGGGCTGCGCGCGGCGTAAGCCTGGTACACCGCCT
>CANHKH010000451.1 GCA_947460165.1 Comamonadaceae bacterium | reverse complement strand
TGTGCAACAAGCCCGTCTGTAGATGTGCAGTCTGTTCCTCGTTTCAAGCCACCCGGTTCGCGTCAGCCCCAAGGAAACCGCAATCAAGAAAAAACATGATCACATCACTTGACTACGTGGGAAGTCCCTGTAGCCGGATTTAGGTTCAACCGACACAGCGCCGACCGACTGGGGTTGGGCTTGTGGAGGAGTCCGCCGGCAAACACAGGGGGTGGGCAAGGCCTGAACCAGCGGGCGCGGGCGACAAGAGCGGGGGCGCCATCAAGCGCATGAATCAGGCCTTGCAGAAACCATTGAGCCGTCTTGTAGGAAGAGGCTGGGCAAAGTGCCCCAAAATGTCCACTTGCAACGCGCACCAGGCAGCAAGCTTGCACCAAGCCGATCGACAGGGGCCCATGCTGTTGCTTGTGCGCGGGCCTGGTCGCCGTCTGGTCTTGCTCTCAGGCCCGAGGCGCAAGACCCACGCTTGATTTGTAACGCATACTTCGCCCAAGGATTTATACATGAGCTCCATTCATCATTTCCATGGCGACGAGCCGGGGTTCGGCCCGGCCTTCCCGCCGCTTTACAACTTGGTTTATTGCAGCCGCGCCACCCCCGAGGTGGACGAAGCCGCTGTACAGCGCATCATCGCCACCGCGCGCCGCAGGAACCCCGAGCTTGGCGTGACGGGCATGTTGGTCTTCGGCAGCGGCATTTTTTTCCAGTGGCTGGAAGGCCCGCGCGACAACGTCACGGCCCTGATGTCGCGGCTGCGCGCCGACCGCCGCCATGACAGCATCGTGCTGCTGAGCGAGGTGGAAGATGTCCGTGAGCGCCTGTTCCCCGACTGGGACATGGAACTGGTGTCTAGCGACCACATTCGCGATGTGCTGCAGGATGCCCTGGACAGCGCCACCGAGGCGCAGAACGCGCAGACCCTGAGCGCACTGCTCAGCGAACTCGATGCGGGAAGCTTGCGCGACCTCGACACAGCCTGAGCCAACGGCGATGCGCGTCGCGCGATGTTCACCCCGCCACCCCGGCCTCCCCTTGTGAACACAGGCCCGGATACCGGATCTATTTCATCCGGCGCGGCGAGGTCGTGATTGTCTTGCTGGCCGCAGGAGACAAGTCCACTCAGGCCAAGGACATCCGCAACGCCAAGGCATTGGCAAAAGGTCTGAAGGAGCAGTGACCAGGCCCACAACCCAGACCCGCGTTTGGCATGAAGCCGAGCACCCGATCACCGACGAGGACATGGCAGCTTGTTTGGAAGCGGGCTTCAGGGATCAACATCGTTGTGCGCTCACGGGCCCGCGTTGAGCTGGTAGCGGAATCGGTCACCGCGCGCCAAGAATTCGTTGTACATGATGGGAGTGTCTTGACCGTCGTAGGACGTGATGTGGATACGCAGCAAAGCGGCGTCCACCCTTGTCTGAAGTTGCTTGGCCATCGCCTCTGAGGCATTGACGGCTTCGAAGTCGATGTGCGAGCGCACCACGCGATAGCCCAGGCGTTGGCGCAAGACAGTGAGCAAATCGTTGACACTCAGGTCCTCGCGGTACATGGCTTGAAGCAGACCCTGGCTGCCATAACAGAGCTGGAAGGCATGCACTTCACCGTCGACCAAACGAGTGATGGAAACCCTGCTCACCGGCCCGGCCACCGGCAAGCGCAGAGCCGTGGCGACGGTGGGGTCTGCCTTGATGCGCTTGATGTCAGAGACGATTCCCGTTGCCACATGCCCACGGCGACGCATGGTCTCGTAAAAGCCCGTCAGTGGCCCCATCTCCGACGGGTGCCGTGACGTGCGTCTGACGAAGCTGCCCTTGCCATTGACCTTCTCGATCATGTCCATCGCCTGCAGTTCTGAAAGCGCCTGACGGATGGTGACACGACTCACACCAAAACGCTTCTCAAGCGCTTCCTCCGACGGCAGCTTATCGCCGGGCGCCAAGCTGCCCTCGTCAATGCCAGCCTTCAACGCATCGCGTACCTGAGCAAAAAGCGGGATGGCTGATTCGACTTTGGTCATGGAAGCCAAGTCTAACGGGGCGCCATATCCGGTACGGGCCTGTGACTTGGCTGCGCAGGGGTCAGATTCTCTAGGCACGCGGTTTCCTGCAGCATAGGCTGGACCCTGGCTTTGTCCTCAGCGGCCAAAGCGGCCCACTCGCGCTGCAGCCAGACAAGGCATTTGTGCTTGTAGCTTTCAGCTTTGCCCTGCCAAACCAATTCATCGATCACGACCTCAAAGGACTCGGCGCCAGTTTCAAGCGCGTGATGATGAGCACGCAGCAAGGGCAAGTAGAAGCGGCCAGCCAGCACCAGCATGTCACGCACGCTGGCCCCCCAAGTGGACTGAGGCGCCCAGTCGCCTTCTACACCCGAGGCATCGTCAAGAGACTGAGTCCACTGGAAGGTGCGGGGCGCGCGAGTGCGCATGATGGCACTGGCTGACGGGTCCAGGGCGCATTGGCACAACTGAGCGTAGAGCCCAAAATCGGCCAGCGAAGGCCTCCCGCCAAACAGATAGGCGGTGCGATCGAGCATGGACTCGATGGCCGCCAAAGTGGCGAGGTAGAACGATGCCAGCAGCTGGTGCCCACCCTCGGTGGTCACCATCGCCTCGCGCTTAGAGGTCTGTCGCCTGGTGAACCTGGCCACCAAGGCGTCCAACTCGGGCCGGGCCATGGCCCCGAGCCAGCCTGAAAGCTGTCGCGTTGCACAAAAGGTCTGGTCAAACTCGGACCCCCAACGCATGTCAAACATGGCCGCCACCAACAGTTCATCGGCCATGTCTTCGATCAGGTGGCTCAGGAAGGCGGCGGCGGGGTCATCCGGCACCACCGAGCGTTGCTTGGGATGACGCGCCTCCAGGTCGTAGATCAGCGGCGTGCTGTCGGCGTGGTAGCTGCCATCTGGATATTGCAGCACCGGGATCATGCCCTTGCCGGCCTGTCTCAATTCACCCTGGCTGCCCAGGTAGCCGCTAGGCACGATCCACAGGTGTGGAAGTCGGCGGTAGCGCAGCAAGGCTCGCATTTTCAGCGAATAAGGGGAACCTGGACCCCCCAGCAAGCGGTAGGTCAGAGGCTGTGACAGATCGGTTGGCATGGGGTGTTCTCCGTTTGCCGATGGCCATCAGACCGGCAAGCTGTATTTACCTATGATAATAGCTTCCCGTATACTTCATCGGACTTTTGCGCCCTCCTCCCAAGATGCCCGAAGCCATCGCCTCGCCTGTCACCGCATTGATGCGCCCTCGCTCGATCGCGGTGATCGGGGCATCGACGCAGCCGCACAAAGCCGGCGGTATGCCTGTGCGCCTGCTGCTGGAGCATGGCTATCAAGGCCTGGTTGTGCCGGTGCACCCCAGCGCCGGCGAGATCCAGGGTTTACCGGCCATCGCTTCGCTGCGTGAGGCCTCGCAGGCGATCGATATGG
>CANHKH010000450.1 GCA_947460165.1 Comamonadaceae bacterium | reverse complement strand
GGCATGGACGGCAGCGGCCGGGTGCACACCAGCTCGCCCACCTCGTTGATGACGCTGTGGCCCTGCTCGTTCCAGGCCTCGACGGCGCAGCCCAGCATGCGGCACTGCATCTCGCCCGCCACCATGGGCAGCTCGCGGTTGCTGCCTAAAAATGCGCCCGCCAGGTCGGTGCCGCCTGAAATGTTGCACCACCACATGTCGGCTTGGCCCATGCGCTCGAACTGCTGGCTGGTCCAGGCCTGCACCTCGGGCGCCAGTGGCGAGCCCGTGGTGCCCAAGGCGCGCACCCGCTTCAGAGAGGGCAGGGCGTTCAAGTCCACCCCGGCTTTCATGACGTTGGCATAAAAAGCCGCACCCGCCCCAAAAAAGCTCACACCCTCCTCGGCCGCAAAGCGCCACAGGGTGGACCAGTCGGGCGCGTCGCGGGGGCCGGCGGGGTTGCCGTCGTACAAGCAGCAGGTGCTGCCCGTGAGCAGTCCCGCCACCTGCGCGTTCCACATGATCCAGCCCGTGGAGCTGTACCAGTGGTAGCGCTCGCCCAGGCTGTTGGGGGCGTAGCTGGGGCCTAAGTCGCTGTGCAGCACCAGGTGCGCCAGGTAGACCAACACAATGCCGCCATGGCCGTGCACCAAAGGCTTGGGCAGGCCTGTGGTGCCGCTGGAATACACAATCCACAGCGGGTGCTCAAAGGCCAGCCACAGCGGCTCAAAAGCCTGGGTTTGGGCGTCGTCGCGGGCGCAAATGGCGTCCAGCCAGGCGTCGGCCTGCAGCGCCGTGCCGCCCAGGTTGCGCAGGCCAATCACATGCGTCACGCTGGGCAGGGCTGCGCGCATCTGCGCCACCACCTCGGCGCGGTCCATGTCCTTGTGGCCGTAGGTCACGCCGTCACAGGCGATCAACACCTTGGGCGTGATTTGCTTGAAGCGGTCTAGTACGGCGGGCGCGCCCATGTCGGGCGCGCACACGCTCCACACCCCGCCCACGCTGGCCACCGCCAAAAACGCCACCACGGCCGCCGGCACATTGGGCAGGTAGGCGGCCACCCGGTCGCCGGGCTGCAGGCCTTGCGCTTGCAAGTGCAGCGCCAGTGCGGCCACCTGCTGGCGCAGCTGCGGCCAAGACAGCTCTTGACGCTGGCCTTTTTCGTTGCGGGCGATCAAGGCCGGCTGGCCGGCCGCGTGGGCCGCGTCCACATGGCCAAACACCTGCCGGGCAAAGTTGCTTTGCGCGCCTTCAAACCAGCGGGCCTCGGGCATGGGCGCATCGCGCAGCACACTGGCAATGGGGGTGGGCGAGTGCAGGCCAAAGTAGTCCCAAATGCTTTGCCAAAAGGCCGCCACATCGCCGACTGACCAGCGCCACAGCGCCTCAAAGTTGTCAAAGTCCAGGCCCCGCTCTTGGCTCAGCCAGTCGCGGTAAAGCTGCATTTGAGGAAGATGGGGCGGGCTGGTGTGGGGCGGTTTGCTGAGCATGGCGGCAGGTTAATGCCGGACTGTGACCTGGCCCTCAGGGTTTGCACGCATGTCCCATATTTTTGAATGCTTGTTCAATAGCCAGCCATGGACACCCCCACGCGCACCAGCGGCACCAGCCCTAGGCGGGCCGTCGACCGCTCGGCGCGGCCAGACCGTCAGCACGCCATCTTGCTGGCCGCTGAAAAGCTGTTTGCGCAGCACGGCTACCGCGCCGTGTCCATCCGCCAAATTGCGCAAGAAGCCGGCGTGCCCTTGGCCTTGGTGAGTTACTACCACGGTCAAAAGCACGAGCTGTTCAAGGCCATTTTTGACCACTGGCGCCCCACCGTGGACGAGCGCCTGGCCCTGCTGGCCCAGGCCCGCCAAGGCACGCCAGGTGCTGACATGCTGGCCCGCGTGGTCCAAGCCCTGGTGCTGCCGGTGCTGCGCCTGCGCGCCAGCGTCGAAGGCGAGTACTACGCCCAGCTGGTGGCGCGCGAGCTGTTTTACCGCACGCCCGAGGCCGCCAGCGTGCTGGCCGAGCACTTTGACCCCATGGCCCATGCCTTCATAGACGGCATGCGCCTGGCCTGCCCGGGCAGCAGCCGGCCGCAAGCGGCCTGGGCCTACCAGTTCGCCATTGGCGCCTTGCTGCACCACATCAGCGACGAGCGGGTGGAGCGCCTGTCCAAGGGCAAAAACCGCCCCGCCAGCCCGGCCGCTGCCGAGCTGCTGACCACCTTTATTTGCGCGGGCATGGCCGCTGTGCTGGCCCCTGCAGCTTCGCCGTCCGTTCAAGTTTGACCAGCCTTCCCAACCTGCATCCACATTCATCCAAGGAGACACCACCATGAAACGACGCACTCTTTCTCACGCCCTCACGGTGCTGGCCGTGGGCCTGGCGCTGGGATCTGCCGCGCAAGCGCAGCAGGTCATCAAGCTGACCGCCGCCGCCGGCCACCCGCCTGGCTTTTTGTGGGTCAAGACCCTGGACGAAACCTTTATTCCCGAGGTGGACAAGCGCTTGGCCGCAGGCGGCAAGTTCAAGGTCGAGTGGACCAAGGCCTTTGGCGGCACCTTGGTCAAGTTGGGCGGCGAGTCCAAAGGCATTGCCGATGGCGTGGCCGATCTGGGCATTGTCAGCACCGTGTTTGAGGCGGCCAAGTTCCCGCTGCAAAACGTCTCCTACTACGCGCCCTTTGGCACCGAGAGCGTGGATCTGATGTCGCGCACCGTGGCCGACCTGCAAAAAACCATTCCGGCCATGGCCGACGCCTGGACCAAAAGCAACTTGGTTTACCTGGGCGGCATGTCGCTGGACAGCTACCACATTTGGACCAAATTTCCGCTCACCCGGCTGGAGGACTTGAATGGCAAAAAAATCAGCGCGCCCGGCCCGTCTGCCAACTGGGTGCGCGGCACGGGCGCGGTGGCTGTCGCCGGCACGCTCAACACCTACTACGAAGACATCAAGTCCGGCGTGTCCGACGGCGCGCTGACCTTTGTCACCGGCGCCTGGGGCGCCAAGCTGCACGAGGTGGCGCCTTATGTGACGCGCGTGAACATTGGCTCGCAGTTTGCAGGTGGCATTGCCATCAACAAGCAGCGCTTTGACAAACTGCCCGCCGAGGTGCAAACCGCCATCCGCGAGGCGGGCGACGCCTGGAATGCGCAGTACGCCAGGGCCCAAGGCGCGGCCGCCGCTGCGCTCATGCAAAACTTGGCGCAAGCCGGTGCCAAAGTCACTGACTTGCCCGAGGCCGAGCGCAAACGCTGGGCCGACGCCCTCTCGCCCATGGGCAAAACCTGGGCCGCCGACGCACAAAGCAAAGGCCTGCCTGGCAATGAGGTGCTCAACGGATTCAACGCAGCCTTGGTCAAGGCCGGCACCAAAATGCCGCGCGACTGGACCAAGTGATGACAGCGCCCGCCGGTCTGCCCGTGGACTCCTACGGTCAGTCCTTGCCCATGGGCCTGG
>CANHKH010000449.1 GCA_947460165.1 Comamonadaceae bacterium | reverse complement strand
GCCGACGACAAGGTGGGGCGCAAGCTGCAAGATTTGGCTTTGGCCCCATCGCCTGCACAGCGGCGCCAGGGCCGCGCCAGCGTGCAGTCCATCGCGCCAACCCACAGCACGCCTGAGGTGCTGCCATGATGGGGCTGCCCGATTCGCTGGAGGTTTGGCTGGACTGTGATTTGGGGCCAGCGAGTCTGGTGGGTCACTTGGCAAACGACAGGGGACAGATTCGCTTTCTTTACGAAAAAGCTTGGCTGAGCGATCCGCGAGCTTTTGCCCTGGACCCTGATTTGTCCTTGGACGGGCATCCGTTTTTCCCCAGGCCTGAGCTGGGCAACTTTGGCGTGTTTCTCGACTCATCGCCCGACCGCTGGGGCCAGACCTTGATGAAGCGGCGCGAGGCCTTGCAAGCCAAGGATCAAAAGCGTCCGGCCAAAACACTTTATGCGTGGGATTTCTTGCTTGGCGTGCAGGATGTCACGCGACAGGGGGCTTTGCGCTTTCGCCCATCAGGCACTCCATCCTTTTTGGGCAATGAGGCTTTTGCGGCGCCCCCAGTGACCACGCTGCGCGAACTGGAGCAGGTGGCTTGGCAACTGACTCAAAAGCGCATTGACGATCTCGATGCCTTGCGCAAATGGTTAACGGTTCTGGTGGCGCCGGGTGCTTCCTTGGGCGGGGCCCGGCCCAAGGCCAACTTCACCGAGCTGGACGGTTCTCTTTGGATAGGCAAATTTCCGGCGCGTGAGGATGAGCGCGATGTGGGGGCTTGGGAGTTCGCTGCGCATCAACTGGCCCAGCGTGCAGGCATTGATGTCCCTGCGGCAAAGTTGCTGCGCCTGGGTGGCGAGTTTCAAACTTTTTGTGTGCAGCGTTTTGACCGTGCCCGTGGTCAGCGACGGTTTTATGCGTCTGCGATGACGCTGTTGCGAAAGGACCAAAGCGAAGGCTGCAGTTATCTGGAATTGGCGCAGTTTCTGCGTTCCAGTGGCGATGCATCAGCAGTTCAGTCAGATTTGATGCAGCTGTTCAGGCGGGTGGTTTTTAATGTGGCGGTGGGCAATCGGGACGACCACTTGCGCAATCACGGCTTTGTGTTGTGCGCCACAGGTTGGCGATTGGCCCCGGCGTTTGATGTGAACCCGAACATCGATAAAGCCGAGCATGTGCTGAACATTGACGACAGGGACTGTCGCCCTGACTTGCAAACCGTGTTGAGCACTGCCGCGTTTTACGGCCTGACGGCTGCGCAAGGACTGCGCATCATGAACGAGGTCGTACAGGCCGTGGACGCTTGGCGGGATGTCGCCAACCAAGCCCGCATTTCGCGCGCAGACATTGAATTGACGGCCTCTGCCTTCAGTGCCCACGAGGCTTGGCGCAAAGGCTGAATGTGTGTCGGGCTTGTGTGGCCCCAGCCGTGACCGGCCGATCAGGCACACCCCCTCACACATCCATGTTCGACGCCCTCAAGGCATTGGCCTCAATGATGTGGCAGGGGAACTTCCTGTGCGCATGATCACTTCATCTGCGGATGGTCTTTTTGCCAATCTTGATGAGAGGGCACCGTCATTTTGAAATGGTCGCGGGTGCGGGTATAGAGCTGGCCAAACATGCGGCCAATCGGGTGGTATTTTTCGGGGTCGATGTAAAAGGTTTTGGGGTCGAACAAACCGTCGCGCACATGCATCATCAATACCTTGCCCACCACGATGTTGCGGTCGGGGCTGATTTGCAAAAACGTGATTTTTTCGCATTCAAAGGCCACAGGCGCTTCCACAATGCGTTTGGGTTTGATGCTGGTCGACGGGGCCAGGGTCAGCCCCGCCATGTCGGTTTCGCTCACGCCGGTCGGGAAATCAATGGCGCAAATATTCATGGCTTCACCCAAATCTTCGTCGACCATGTGAATCACGAATTGCCCATTTTTCATGATATTGATGGTGGTGTCTTTGAGCGACTTGTCATGGCGCTTGGTCTCCAAACCCACCACCAGCACCGGTGGGTTTTCGCCCATGACATTGAAAAAACTAAAGGGTGCCGCGTTGTCGCCAGTTTCTTCCCCGTAAGTGGTGATCAGCGCAATCGGGCGCGGCACCACGGTGGATGAAATAAGCTTGTATTGAATGTCTTGCGACATGGCGTTGATGTCAATTTGCATGGGCGAGCGGGCTGGTGTTGGATGTTGTGCAAAAATAAAACCCTGTGTGTGCAGGGCTGGTCAAACCATTATGCCGATAAATTCAAACTCCAAGCCGGCAACAAATCTTCAAGCCGACGCAGATGCACTCGCACATGGTTTGACCCGTTGGGCGCGTTACCCGGTGTCGGCCCAGCGTGTGCAAGAGTTGAGCGCAGAGTTCACACAATTGAATGCCTCTGTGCAAACAGGCGCGCAGCATCTGCAGTTTGATGACGAGCCCAGTGCATTCACTGTTTGGTTGAACGCCGAGGCCACCCGTGTCTGAGGCCCACGAGCTGGCCTTCATGGGCTTGACCGAGGTGGCGCAAGCCATTGCTTTGCGCCAGGTCTCGGCCTTGGAAGTCACGCAAGCGTGTGTGCAGCGCGCCAGTGTGTGGCAGGCTTCACGCAAGGCCTTTATTCGCCTGGACGCCGAGCCCGCTTTGGCTGCAGCCCAAAAAGCTGACGCACAACTGGCTCAGCGCTCCTTTCAGCCTGGACCGCTGCACGGCGTGCCCTTGGCGCACAAAGATTTGTTTTACCGCGCCGGGCAGGTGTCCACTTGCGGCAGCTTGATACGGCGCGACTGGCGGGCCAGCACCACCGCCAGCTGCCTGAGCCAGCTCGACGAGGCCGGCGCCATGGACCTGGGCACCTTGAACATGTCGGAGTTTGCCGGCGGGCCCACCGGGCACAACATCCACCATGGCCATTGCGCCAGCGCTTATCACCCCGAGCACATTGCCGGGGGCTCCTCCAGCGGCTCGGGGGTGGCGGTGGGTGCGGGCCTGGTGTTTGGCAGCTTGGGAACAGACACGGGCGGCTCGGTTCGCTTGCCCGCATCGGCCAACGGGGTGCTGGGGCTCAAGCCGACCTATGGCCGCATCAGCCGCCATGGCGTCATGCCACGCGCCTGGTCGCTGGACCATGTGGGCCTGCTGAGCCGGCGTGCGGTGGATGCGGCGCGTTTGTTGCGCTTGGTCGCCGGGCACGACAGGCTGGACCCGACATCCAGCGATCAAGCGGTGCCCGATTACGAGGCGGATTTGCACTTGTCGGTGCGTGGCGTGCGCTTGGGCGTGCCCGATGCTGGGGTGATGAACGAGCTCGAGCCTGCGGTGCAAGCCATGCTCCATGCTTCGCTGGGCGTTTTAGCCGACTGCGGCGCCCAGGCCAAAGCGGTTCAGGTGGACGAGATGACGCCTTTTTTCAGGTGCGCAGAAACCATCATCAAGTCAGAAGCGGCGAGCATCCATGGG
>CANHKH010000448.1 GCA_947460165.1 Comamonadaceae bacterium | reverse complement strand
GTGGTGCAGGCCTTGCCTGTCCCAATACAAATCGCCTTGGTGCACATGGGTTTGTCCGGGCACCCTCAGGGTAATTTCAGATTTGAGCTCGCCCGTCACCACAATGTCATACGTGACGATGTCGGCGCCGGCGTTGGCCGTGAGTAATTCGATGGAATCCGAACGCAGCCAATTGTCGGCGCCTATGAAAAGAACATACTCGGAATCCACCCGCGACAGCATGTCTTGAAAATTAGCCACGGTGCCCAAATTGTGAGGGCGCAAAATATATTCAATGTCAGGGTAAATCAAAGGCAAATGCGCGCAATCATGCGCGCCGTCGTCTACAAATAATATGCGTGAGGGTTTTTGGGTTTGCGACAGGAGGGACTCAATGCAGTGGGCTGCAAGGTGGCCATATTGGTAAGAGGCGATCACGACAGAAATCATATGAAGAATTAAAACACATGCGAATGACTGTTTTTTGACAACCCAAATGTGATATAGAGTGGCAAAAACAAAAAAATAGTCAGCCATCTCAAAAATTAGTCAAGAGCACGCCAAGGCGTGGCAAATAGTTCTCCCCGCCACACCCACGGCGGCGCCCGCTACATTTACGGCGACACCACTTTTTTCATTGGATGGGCCATGACCACTTCTGCCGCACACACCCTCCCCGGCCTGAGCCTGAACACCGCCTTGCCCGCGCGCAAGCTGGGCGACTACAAGCTGATTGCCTTTGACATGGATTCCACGCTCATCAACATCGAGTGCGTCGATGAGATTGCCGACGCCGTGGGCAAAAAAGCCGAGGTGGCGGCCATCACCGAGGCGGCCATGCGCGGCGAGATTGCCGACTACAAAGAAAGCCTGCGGCTGCGGGTGGCGCTGCTGCGCGGGGTGACTGAGGCCGACATGCAGCGCGTGTACGACGAGCGCCTGCGCCTGAACCCGGGCGCAGCCGAGCTCGTGAAGGCCTGCAAGGGCGTGGGCATGAAGGTGCTGCTGGTCTCGGGCGGATTCACCTTTTTCACCGACCGCATCCGCGACCTGCTGGGCATAGACCACACCCGCTCCAACGTGCTGGAGCTGCAAGGCGGGGTGCTCACAGGCCGCATGGTGGACCAGCCTTGGGGCGACATTTGCGACGGCGAAGAAAAGAAAAAAATGCTGCTGGCCACTTGCGCGCAGCTGGGCATTGCCGCATCAGACGCCATTGCCATGGGCGACGGCGCCAACGACCTGCCCATGATGGGCGCGGCCGGCCTGTCGGTGGCCTACTGCGCCAAGCCGGCCGTGCGGGCCCAGGCCATGGTGGCCATCAACGAGGGCGGGCTGGACCGCTTGCTGGAGGTGCTGCCGCGCTGAGCCCGGGCTGGCCAGACCGCCGCAAGGGGCTGGCGCTCAGGCGGCTGCCGCGGCATGGACGCTGGGCCTGCAAGCCGGTGGCCACACACTGCAGTGCAGGTGTTCGGCCAGGGCCGCCGCCACCGTGGCTTGGGCGTCAGGGTTGAAGGCGGCCGCGCCTTGGCTGGCTTTGGCCCTGAGGTCGCGCGCCAGTTGAGTGGTGATGTAAAGCCGGCCGGCGGCCACGGCGTGTATGGCCTCCACCATGTGCGCGGGCTCGCAGTTTTTTTGCAAAAACCCGGCCGCGCCCCGTTGGAGCAGCATGAGGGCGTAGAACTCCTCGGGGTGGCCGCTGAGGATGAGCACGGGCAAGCCAGGCGCACGGGAGCGGATGGCGGCGAGCGCGTCCACGCCGTGTTGACCGGGCATGGCCAGGTCCATCAGCAGCACATCGGGCGCCACCTCGCCGGCAATCTGGGCGGCCTGCGCGCCGTTGCTGCCCTCGGCCACCACGGCCATGCCGGGGCAGCTTTGCAGGTAATCGCGCAGGCTGCGCCGCATGCTGGCCTGGTCGTCCACGATGGCAAGGCGAATCATGGGGTCTGAGCGTCAAGCAAGAAAAGCCATGGCGGCAAACAGGAGGGAAAGCGGGTCATCAAAGAGCTGAAAGACGAGATGAAAGAGCTGCATCCAAGATAGCCCATGGCGGCCGGCTGAGGGGTCAGCGCAAGCCGCCTGGTGCTGTCGGCCCCGCCCCACCCTGCCCGCTGCGCCCTGCCAATGGATGACCAGCTCCGCCTGGCAGGCTCACGTGCTCACTCAGCACTGCTTGAAAAAAACCTTCTCTGACCACATGTAAATATTCATCTATCGCCTCAAAAAGCCCGCCCCATGAACTCACCCCTGCACATTGTTTGCCCGCACTGCCACACCACCAACCGGGTTCAAGCCGCCGACCTGGCGAACGCGCCCGACTGCGGCCAATGCCACCAGCGGCTGTTCACCGGCCAGCCGCTGGCGCTGGATGCGCAGAGCTTTGACAAGCACATTCAGCGCAACCACATCCCGGTGCTGGTCGATTTTTGGGCGCCCTGGTGCGGCCCCTGCCGCCAAATGGCACCGGCCTATGCGCAAGCGGCGGCCCAGCTCGAGCCGCGTGTGCGGGTGGCCAAGCTGGACACCGAGATGGCGCGCGAACTGGGCAGCCGCTACCAGATTCGCAGCATCCCGACCCTGGCGCTGTTTTACCAAGGGCGCGAACTCGCCCGGCAGGCCGGCGCCATGGGCTTGGCCGACATCGTGCGCTGGACGCAGCAGCATGTGAGCCAGGCCGGGCTGCAGGCTTGAACCTGAATCACCGGCCCAGGTCCAGGCCTGCAGCGCGGCCCAGGTGGCGCTCGATCACCTCCAGCTCGGCCACCCTTGGCGAGCCCCGGCCCGCGACCACTGAAAACACATGGCCGGTGAAACCCTCCACCGGGGCATGGCTCAAAAACCCCCAGCCTATGAGCAGCTGAGAAAAAACGCTGGGCGCCAAGGTGGCAGCGCTGTGGGCCAGCACTTCGCTGTTGACCCGCAAGCGCTGCGCACCTGCGGCGCAGCTGAGCGTGAGCACCACGGGCACACCTGGCGCGAGCGCCAGCGGGCTGCGCAGCAGCACAGTCTGGCCGCGCGCATCCACAAAGCGCAGCTGAGGCTGGCCCTTAGAAAGACCCAACTCCGAGCATGGCCTGCCCTCGGCGCGCGAGGCCTGGAACACCACGCCGCTGCTGGCGGCCACAGGCACACTGAGCGCGACCACGACAAAGTGCGGGTCCTCCAAGTCAAAAGGCACACGGTTGCGCGGCTGGGCTTGCACGCCAGGGATGCGGACCGATTTTTTGCACCACAAGCCCCAGGTGCGGGGCCCGTGTTCGCTGGCGCGCTTGCCGCCCAGGGTGCGCATCACCGGCACGCCCATGCCACCGTGGGTGGCGGTGTCGCTGTGGACCCAATTGAGCATGTCCATGGCGTTGCCCGCTGAGCTGCCAAAGCCGGTGTCGGCCACGGCGCGCAGGGATTGGCCATCCAGCGCAGGCTGGCCGTGCAGGTAATCGGTGTGGCCGTCGG
>CANHKH010000447.1 GCA_947460165.1 Comamonadaceae bacterium | reverse complement strand
CAAAAACAGCTGGCCTGAGTTTGCCCCGGCTTTTCAGGGTGAGCCCTGGCCTGCTGAAGATTTCACCAGGCCAGCGCCATACCTGAGGGCATTCCAAGTGTCTGAGCGCAGCGCGCAGGCCATGGCCGCTGCCGCTGCCGCTTTTTCAAACTCGGGGCGTTTGCCTTGGGTTCCATACCCCAGAGCCCCCTCAAGCCCAACACGGGCTTGGTGGTGGTGCCCGGCCTGCGCCTGCGGTACGGAGGCCGAAACCTCGGCACCCGAGCCGGTTTATCGCTGGGTTTTGCCTTCGATTTGTAGGGGGGGAATCGCTGGGGGTGGCACTGATCAACGCTTCAGTGATTTG
This sequence comes from Comamonadaceae bacterium, assembly GCA_947460165.1. Lineage (GTDB taxonomy): Bacteria > Pseudomonadota > Gammaproteobacteria > Burkholderiales > Burkholderiaceae_C > Polaromonas. The sequence continues at coordinate 3,098 of CANHKH010000447.1, read as the reverse complement.
CCGTGCCAAAGCCCAGGTCGGTCGAGAGCGCAGGCAAAATCGTCCGATGACCAACGAGACCCCTCTCCCCGACCAGCCGCGCAACCCCCTGCACGGCGTGACCCTGGAGGCCATGGTCCGGGCGCTTGAATCCCATTTCGGCTGGGCCGACCTGGCGCAGCGCATACCGGTGCGCTGCTTCAGCCAAGACCCCAGCGTGGCCTCCAGCCTGAAATTTCTGCGCAAGACGCCCTGGGCGCGCGAAAAAGTCGAAGGTCTTTACCTGTTCATGCTGCGGGAAAAAAGGCGTGCCATGCAGCCGCCGCATTGACCCAGGCTCAGCCCCTGAAGGATTGAGGGCTTGCGACGACAAGAATTGCCGCAATGCCGGCCCTGGACCAGGCGGCCTCAGCCCAAGGCCACCAGGCCGCGCTCGAGCGACCACGCCGGCTGGGCGCCCGTCTCGGTGATGAGGAACTGGTCTTCAATGATGAAGCCGCCCTCGCCGTTGACATAGAACGGCGTCTCGAAGGCCAGCACCATGCCGGGCTCTATGGGCATATGGGCTTGCGCAGCAATGAAGGGGGCGACTTCGCAAAAGGTGTCGTGACCCAGGCTGTGACAAAAGTGGCCGCGTGAAAAGCGGGCAAAGCCGGCCGCTTGCATGGCGGCGGTGGCGCGCTGGTGCACCTCGCTCAGGAGGTGGCCCGGCTTGAGCACCTCCAGGCCTGCGGCAAAGGCATCGCCCAGGGCCTGCATGATCTCGCGGGTGCGTGGTCGGGCCGCACCGCATGTAAAGGTGCGGCCACTGTCGGAGCTGTAGCCCTGGACCAGGCAGCCCACGTCGAACTTGATCACGTCGCCGCGCTGCACCACCCCGCCGCCCTGCCAGGGCAGCGGGCCGACGCTGGTGTACTCCCACTGGCCCGTGATGAGCTGGCCGGTGCGCGCCACCTCGACCTCGACCCCGGCGCGCCAGGCGGTGGCAATGGCGTCGCGCGTTGTGCCTTCATGCACCGCAGCGATGGCCTGGCGCATGCCGGCCTCGGCCAGCGAGGCCGCGCTGTGCAGGAGGGCGATTTCTCGCGGGGACTTGACGGCCTTGATGGCGCCCAGCACGGCGCTGGCGTCGCACCAGCGCACTCGGGGCAGCAACGCTTTGAGCAGGGTGAAATCGGCCACGGGCCAAAAGTCCAGGTCCAGCCCCACGCGGGCGGCCTGCAGGCCCTCGCGCTGCAGCAACTCGCCCAGGCGGGCAAAAGCGAGCCGGGCGTCGAACACGGCGGGCCGCTCAAAGCCGGGAGCGCGGCCGGCGGCCTGCCATGCGCGCTCGCTCAGTTCAGCCGCGCTGGCCTTTTTGAACAGCCAAATTGGTGGTAACTGCCTTGTAGGTGTAGGTGAGATCGCGCGTGTCTCGGATCAAATCAACCGCGTCGCAACCAAGGCATTTCATGGTCACAGTTGCTTGAAAGAAATGATGAGCGCGTCAGGGTCGAAAAAAAACCGCCCCCAGCGAAGAAGGCGGTTTTGGCGAAAGCTTGAAACCAAGCTCAGCCCATGTGCAAGCCGCCGTTGACCGCAAAGTCAGCGCCGGTGGCGTAGCCGCCCTCTTCGCTGGCCAGCCAGGCCACGATGGAGGCAATCTCGCTGGGCTCGCCCAGGCGCTTGACGGGCACGGTGGCCACGATTTTCTCCAGAACGTCGGGACGAATGGCTTTGACCATGTCGGTGCCGATATAGCCCGGGCTCACCGTGTTGACCGTGACGCCCTTGGTGGCCATTTCTTGCGCCAGGGCCATTGAAAAACCATGCATGCCGGCTTTGGCGGCCGAGTAGTTGGTTTGACCGGCTTGGCCTTTGGCACCGTTGACCGATGAAATTTGCACAATCCGGCCCCAGCCGCGCTCGACCATGTCGGGCACGACCTGCTTGGTCACGTTGAACATGGAGTTGAGGTTGGTGTCAATGACGGCGTCCCAGTCGTCGCGCGTCATCTTGATGAACATGCGGTCGCGGGTGATGCCGGCGTTGTTGACCAAAATATCAATGGGGCCGTGCTCGGCCTTGGCCTTGGAAAAAGCGTCCACCGTGGACTGCCAGTCGCCCACATTGCCCACCGAGGCGTAGAAGGTGTAGCCGAGCGCTTTTTGCTCGTCCAGCCATTTGGTGAAGTCACGGGTGGGGCCGCAACCGGCGATCACTTTGTACCCGTCTTTGTGCAGGCGCTGGCAAATGGCGGTGCCAATGCCACCCATGCCACCGGTCACGTAAGCTACTTTTTGCGTCATGTCATCTCCTCGTTATGAACTTCCAAAAAGCGGCGTGGTGATGACGATTCCACCGCGCCGCAAAACTTGTGGCCTGGGCCAGGGTGCCTCAGCGCTCCAGCGCCAGGGCCACGCCCATGCCGCCGCCTATGCACAGAGCAGCCAGGCCTTTTTTGGCGCCGCTGCGCTGCATTTCGTGCAGCAGGGTCACCAAAATCCGGCAGCCCGACGCGCCAATCGGGTGGCCAATGGCAATGGCGCCGCCGTTGACGTTGACGCGGGCGGGGTCAATGTCCAGCGCCTTGTTGACGGCGCAGGCTTGGGCGGCAAAGGCCTCGTTGAGCTCGAACAGGTCCACGTCGGCCGCCTTCCAGCCGGCGCGGGCCAGGGCTTTTTGCGAGGCGGGCACCGGGCCCATGCCCATGGTGGCGGGGTCCAGGCCCGAGGTGCCAAATGAAGCAATGCGCGCCAGGGGCGTGAGGCCCAGGGCCGCGGCTTTTTTGGCGCTCATGACCATGACGGCGGCCGCGCCGTCATTGATGCCCGAGGCGTTGCCTGCGGTCACCGAGCCGGCTTTGTCAAAAGCGGGGCGCAAGCCGGCCAGGGCTTCGGCGGTGGTTTTTTTGTTGATGAACTCGTCTTGGGCAAAAACAATGGGATCGCCCTTTTTCTGCGCGATCGAGAAAGGAACGATCTCGCCTTGGAACTTGCCCGCGTCTTGGGCGGCACTGGCTTTGTGCTGGCTGGCCAGGGCCAGGGCGTCTTGCATGTCGCGGCTGATGCTGTGGGCCTTGGCCACGTTCTCAGCGGTGATGCCCATGTGGTACTGGTTGTAAACGTCCCACAGGCCGT
>CANHKH010000446.1 GCA_947460165.1 Comamonadaceae bacterium | reverse complement strand
CGACGTGCACAACGCCTTGTTTGAAGGCGCCATGAAAACCGGCCAGGTGGAGGTCTTCACCAGCACCCACATCAGCCGCCTGGAACAGGACGCGCACAGCGTCACCATTTACGACCAGCACGGCAAGGCCTACCAAGGCCAGGCGCTCATAGGCGCTGACGGGGTCAAGTCGGCGGTGCGCCAGCAATTGGTGGGCGATCCGGCCCGCGTGACTGGCCATGTGGTTTACCGCGCCGTGGTGGACAAACATGAATTCCCCGACGAGCTCAAATGGAATGCCGCCAGCATTTGGGTGGGCCCCCATTGCCACTTGGTGCATTACCCTTTGCGCGGCGGCGAGCAGTACAACGTGGTGGTCACCTTCCAAAGCCGCCAGCCCGAGGAATGGGGCGTGACCGAGGGCAGCAAAGAAGAGGTGCAAAGCTACTTTGACGGCATCGTGCCCATGGCCCGCCAGCTCATTGACCTGCCCAAAAGCTGGAAGCGCTGGGCCACCGCCGACCGCGAACCCATTGGCCAGTGGACCTTTGGCCGCGTCACCTTGCTGGGCGATGCCGCCCACCCCACCACCCAGTACATGGCGCAAGGCGCGTGCATGGCGCTTGAAGACGCGGTCACCCTGGGCGAGGCCTTGCGCGTGCACGGCAACGACTGGGCCTTGGCGCTGGAGCTCTATCAGCGCTCGCGCGTGGCCCGCACGGCGCGCATTGTTTTGTCTGGCCGCGAGATGGGCCGCATCTACCATGCCAAGGGCGTGGAGCGCTTGGTGCGCAACGACCTGTGGCGCGGCCGCTCGGCCGAGCGCTTTTACGATGCGGTGGAATGGCTGTACGGCTGGAACGAGGGCAACTGCCTGGCCCAACCCCATGCCCTGGCCACCGCGCCCGTGCACACCGAGCAAGCTGCCCACGCCTGAACATTGACAAAGGAGACTCCCCATGAACGACCTTGGCCGCCTTGAAGACCTGCCCCTGGACTACCGCGACAGCCTCACCGAGCAAAACCTGGTGCCCCTGTGGCCCAGCCTGCGCGGCGTGTTGCCGCCGCACATTCCCACGCGCAAAACAGCGCCCACGCACTGGTCCTACCAGGCCATCAAGCCGCTGCTGCTGCGCGCCGGCGAGCTCACGCCCATTGAAAAAGCCGAGCGCCGCGTGCTGGTGCTGGCCAACCCCGGTCACGGCCTTGAAAAAATGCAAGCCAGCGCCGCCATTTACCTGGGCATGCAACTGCTCATGCCTGGCGAGTGGGCGCCCTCGCACCGACACACCCCCAATGCCGTGCGCATGATTGTGGAAGGCGAAGGCGCTTACACCACGGTGGACGGCGAGAAGTGCCCTATGAGCCGCGGTGATTTGATCCTCACACCCACGGGCCTGTGGCACGAGCACGGCCACGACGGCGTGGACCCTGTGATCTGGCTCGACGTGCTGGACCTGCCCCTGGTCTACTACATGGAGACGTCCTACCACGTCAACGGCGAGCGCCAAGAGATCAAGGCCGGCGAGGGCTACAAAGCCTATGCCCGTGGCGGCGTCATGCCCACCCCGGTGTTCCAGCGCAGCGGCAAGCGCTACCCCATGCTGCGCTACCCCTGGGCCGATGCCAAAGGCGCACTCGAAGCCATGGCCGCCAACGATGCTGGACTCGACTGCGTGCAAGTGACCTATGTGAACCCCGAGACCGGCGAAGACGCCGAAAACATCTTGGGCTACTACGCGCTCATGCTGCGCCCCGGCCAAACCCTGCAGCTGCCTGCCCGCTCGCCGGCCTGCGTGTTCCACCAAATTGAAGGCCAGAGCGAGGTGCAGATTGACGCGCACCGCTTTGCCTTGCAGTCGGCCGACACCTGCTGCGCCCCTGGCTACACCCCGGTGACGCTGCGCAACCTCTCAGCGACCCAAGCGGCCTTTTTGTTCATGGCCGACGAGTCGCCCCTGCACCGCAAGCTCGGGGTCTACGAAGTCCGCGCCTGATTTTCTTTTCCCCTGTAGGAGCCACCCTGCTGGCGATTCCCCGCTTTCAAGTCCACGAATCGCCTGCAGGCTACCTCCTGCAAAAACCATCACCTTCAAAAAACCATGACCACCTATCTTTTCCCACCCGCCCCCGTGCCTTCTTTGCCCATTCGTGGCCTTGAAGAGCGCTACCCCGTCAAGCGCATTTTTTGCGTGGGCCGCAACTACCACGCCCACGCCGTTGAAATGGGCCGCCCGGTGGACAAGTCCGCCGAGCGCGCCTTTTATTTCACCAAAACACCTTCCACCTTGGTGCAGTCTGGCGCCACCGTGGCCTACCCGCCCGAAACCAAAAACTACCACTTTGAAATGGAGCTGGTGCTGGCCATTGGCGAGGCAGGCTTCAAGGTCAAGGCCGCTGACGCACACAAGCTCATTTACGGTTACGCCGTCGGCCTGGACATGACACGCCGCGACCTGCAATTGATCGCCCGCGACAAGGGCCGCCCTTGGGACTTGGGCAAAGACTTTGAAGAGTCGGCCGTGTGCTCAGAGATCGTGCCCATGCCCGGCGTGGTCATGGAGGACGCCGCCATCGCCCTTGAAGTCAACGGCGAGACCAAGCAAAACTCCAACGTCGACAAGCTGATCTGGAACATCCGCGAGATCATTGAAGACCTCTCGCTTTACTACCACCTGCAGCCCGGCGACATCGTCTACACCGGCACCCCCGAAGGCGTGGGCGCGGTGCTGCCTGGCGACAAAATCACCGGCCGCGTGGCGGGTGTGGCCGAGCTCTCACTGAGCATTGGCGCTGCCGCGTGAGCCAGCCATGAAGCTGTATAACTTTTTCCGCAGCGGCACCTCCCACCGCCTGCGCATTGCGCTGAACCTCAAAGGCCTGCCGGTGGACTATGTGGCCGTGGACCTGCGCACCGAGCAGCACCTCGCGCCCGAGTTCAAGGCCCTGAACCCGCAAGGCCTGGTGCCCGCGCTGGTCGATGGCGAGCGCGTCATGATCCAGTCGCCTGCCATCATCGAGTGGCTGGAAGAGCGCCACCCCAGCCCCGCGCTGCTGCCCACAGACCCCGAGCAGCGCGCCCATGTGCGGGCGCTGGCCGCCATCGTGGGTTGCGACATCCACCCCTTGAACAACCGCCGCGTGCTTGAGCACCTGCGCCACCAGCTCAAGTCCGACGAGGCCACCATCAACGCCTGGTGCGCCACCTGGATAGAAGCCGGCTTTGACGCCCTCGAAGCCCTGCTGGCGGCCGACAGCACGCGCGGCAGCTTTTGCTTTGGCGGCCAGCCGGGGCTGGCCGATGTCTACCTGGTGCCGCAGGTGGAAAGCGCCCGCCGCTTCAAGGTCGACATGGCCCGCTGGCCGCTGATTGCGGCTGTCGATGCGGCCTGCATGCAGCTGCCTGCCTTCCAGCAGGCCGCGCCCTTGCAGCAGCCGGACGCGGCTTGAGATGAAGTGAGTCGAGCTTGG
>CANHKH010000445.1 GCA_947460165.1 Comamonadaceae bacterium | reverse complement strand
GCGGTGGTGGAGGTGAGCCTGGACCAACAAGGCGAAGAGCACGCCCGCGCCTTTGAAGCCCATGTGGTGCAAGACGACGAGGTGCAGCAGTGCTGGCGCGTCTCGCCCGGCCCCGACTTTGTGCTCATCGTGCAGGTGCGCGACATGCCCGCCTACGCCGCCTTGGCGCAGCGCCTTTTCACCAGCCAAGCCAATGTGCGCAACGTGAAGGCGTTTTTCAGCATTCGCCGCGCCAAGTTCAGGCCGCAGTTGCCGCTTTAAGGGGGTGTGCGACTGGCTCTTGGCTTGGTGGGAGCCAGCCTGCTGGCGAATCATGCCGGTCATCGGTCATTCCCGCACGCCAAAAATCGCCGGCAGGCTTGTTTCCTACAAGGGGGATTCGTTTTTTTGTAGGAGCCAACCTGCTGGCGAATCATGCCGGTCATCGGTCATTCCCGCAGGCCAAAAATCGCCTTCAGGCCAGCGCCTACAGGGGCTGGCGGCGCAACGCTCAGCTGCTGTGCCTGCCCACAATTTCAAAACCCAAATCCACACAGCTCTGCTCGGGCGGCTGACCGCGCATCAACGCCAGCAGCATGCCCGCACCGGCCGTGCCAATTTGTGCGCGGGGGGTGCGCACGGTGGTGAGGCTGGGCAGCATGTGGTCGCTGCCAGGCAGGTCATTGAAGCCGGCAATGGCCACCCGTGCGGGCACTTGAATCCCTAAGCGCAGGGCAGCCAGCAGTGCGCCTTGGGCCAGGTCGTCGTTGCAAAAAAAGATGGCGTCTATGGCCGGCGTTTGGCCCATGATTTGTTCAAACATCACGGCCCCCAGCGCCAAGGAGGACGAGGCCGGGTTCAGCCATTCCAGCGTGGGCTCGTACAAGCCCGCCTCCTGCAAGGCGCTGCGCCAGCCATAGAGGCGCTGCATCACACGCGGGTCGAGCTGGGCGCCGGCAAAGGCAATGCGGCGGCGACCGCGTTCGAGCAGGTGGCGGGTGAGTGCAGCGCCGGCCTCGTTTTGGCTGAAGCCCACGCAATGCGCAGGCCCCACCTCACCTTGGCGCGGCAAGTCCATGAGGTGCACACAGGGCACTTGGCTGCGCTCCATCAAGGTGCGGGCGCTGGCGGTGTGGTTCCAGCCGGTGATCAGCAGGCCGGCGGGTCGGTGCAGCAGTTGCTCGCGCAGCAGCTGCTCTTCTTGGGCCTCGTCGTAATGCGTCACACCAATGAGGGTTTGAAAGCCGCCCGCGCGCAGGGTTTGCTGCGCGGCGTCGAGCAGGTCCACAAACAAGGTGTTCGACAGCTTGGGGATCAAGATGGCCACATGGTTGCTGCGCTGCGAGGCCAGTGCCCGGGCGGCCGGGTCGGGCACATAGCCCAAGCGGGTGGAGGCCTCTTGCACCCGCGCCACCAGCTCGGGCGCCACGGCCCGCTCGCCGCGCAGCGCGCGTGAGACGGTGATGGGGCTGACGCCCGCCGCGTGCGCCACGTCGCTGAGGGTGACGCGGCCGGTGGCACGCAGGCGCTTGGTCGGGGTGGGCATGGCGTTCAGGGTAACTACGGAGGTGAAAAGGCCGGGCTCACTATTAGGCTAGCGCTGTCCCGCAAGGCTTCAAGATGTGGGGTGAGTTGTCTTTAGTTTAGCCATTTCAGCCCGCTTGGCAGCTTGATGACCCTTGAATTTCAGGCACGGCTTGTCCGCTGCCTGTTTTTTGGAAAAATCGGACAGCGCTGTCCGAACTTGTTTTTTGCACTGATTTGTCCTTCAAGGATTTGAATGTTGTCCAAGCCCTCCATCCTGGCCATGCCCAAGGTGCACCCGCTTTACCTGCAGGCCCTGACTGCACACTATGAGGTGCACACCCTGGCGCCTGAGAACGAGGCGCAGCTCCAGGCCCTGGCCCCGCACATCGTGGGCTTGGCCGGCGGCGGCGAGTCTGTGATTCCCGGCGCCTTGCTGGCCCAACTGCCCGCGCTCAAGGTGGTGTCCATCTTTGGGGTGGGTTACGACGGCGTGGACGTGGCCACCGCCTTGGCACGGGGCGTGCCCGTGACGCACACCCCCGGGGTGTTGACCGACGATGTGGCCGACCTCGCCTTGGGCCTGGTGCTGTCGGTGGCGCGGCAAATTCCGCTGGCCGACCAGCATGTGCGCCAGGGCCTCTGGCCGCAAGGAGCGCTGCCCTTGGGGCGCAAGGTCTCGGGCGCGCGCATGGGCATTGTGGGTTTGGGCCGCATAGGCCAGGCCATTGCCCGCCGGGCGCTGGCCTTTGGCATGAGCGTGGCCTACACCGCCAGCAGCGAGAAAAAAGACGCGGGCTTTGCCTTTTACGCCAGTGCGGCGGCGCTGGCCGCCCAGGTGGACTTTTTGGTGGTCATCACCCCAGGCGGCCCAGGCACGCGCCACCTGATTAACGCCGAGGTCTTGCAGGCCTTGGGGCCCCAGGGTTACCTGGTGAACGTGGCACGCGGCAGCGTGGTCGACGAGGCGGCCTTGGTGCAAGCCCTGGCCGCCGGCACCATTGCCGGCGCGGCGCTGGACGTGTACGCCGACGAGCCCCATGTGCCGCCCGCGCTGTGGACCATGAAGCAAGTGGTGCTCACGCCCCACATGGCCAGCGCCACCCACCAAACCCGCCAGGCCATGGCCGACCTGGCCTTGGCCAACATGCGTGCAGGCACCGCAGGCCAGCCTTTGCTCACCCCCGTGCCCGAGTGTGTGGGCATGGCCTGAGGCTCACGCCGCAAGCCCCTGGCAATCACTTTCTCATGCAGCTTCAAGCCCCACCCGTTCCAACTCAAGCCATGGCCGCCAGCAGTCCGCAGTCCATCGTGGTCATGGGCGTGTCCGGTTGCGGCAAGTCCACCGTGGCGCAGGCCTTGGCCGCGCAGCTGGGCCTGGAGATGATTGACGGCGATGACCTGCACCTGCCCCACAGCGTGGCCAAAATGCGCGCCGGCCAAGCCCTCAACGATGCCGACCGCTGGCCCTGGTTGGAGCGCATTGGCCAGTGCTTGGCACAGCTCGTGACGCCGGACCTGCCCAACCGGTCTGGCCGCAGCGGCCGGGTGGTGGCTTGCTCGGCGCTCAAGCGCAGCTACCGCGACCGCCTGCGCAACCTGGCGCCGGCCGTGCGCTTTGTGTTTTTAGACGGCGATGCCGAGCTCATTCGCCAGCGCCTGTCGGCGCGCCTGGGCCACTACATGCACGCCGAGCTGCTGGCCAGCCAGCTGCAAACACTGGAAAGACCGCAGCCTGACGAGCCCGATGTGCTCACCCTTGACCTGTCGCTGCCCGTGGCTGAACTGGTGCGTTTGGCCCAGGCCCAGCTTTGGCCAGAGCGAGTGTCTGCCTGAGCCCTCTTTTTTTACCCACCCTAAGGATTTCATGTTCATCCGATGTGCATTTTTTCGCGGCTCAGTCAAACCCGGCATGGAGGAGGCGTTCACCCAGTACATCCGCCGCGAGCTG
>CANHKH010000444.1 GCA_947460165.1 Comamonadaceae bacterium | reverse complement strand
GCTGCGCCATGCCCCATGGCGATTCCAGCCCGTCGGTGGGCACCGAAAAATCCACCAGTGTGGTGGGCTTGCCCGCGGTGTCCACCCACTGGAAGTTGGGCAGGGTTTGGGCGAAGGGCGTAGACAACAGGCCATCGCGTTTCATGGCGGCAAAGTTTTCGCCATTGATCCAGACCAGGTCCACCGTGCCTTCGGTGTCTTTGCGGCCTGCTTGCTTTTCGGCGCGCACACGCTTGACCACATCGGCCGCGTCGCTGATCTTGACGTGCTGCAGCTTCACACCAAAGTCGCGCTGCAACTCGCCCGCCACCCATTGCAAGTAAGCGTTGATGCGCTCGCTGCCCGCCCAAGCATTGAAGTACACGGTTTGGCCGCGAGCGGCGCGCAGGGTGTCGGGCCATGGGGTGGTCGAAGTCGTGGGCGAAGTCGTGGTGCCCTGCGCCCATGTGGGCGTGAAACTGGGCACCAGCACAGCGGCTCCCAACAGCGTGAGAGATTGGCGACGATTGAACAGGTTCATGAAGTCATCCGGGTCAGTGGCCCAAAAGGCCTGATTCTCGCTGACCCGAAAACTTCACGAGGTTCACTCAGGCCACAGCCCCCGATCCATAACGGCCATGCAGCAATTGCCCGGTTCTGAAGCGCTCCAGCGCGTAGGGCGTCAAGGGCACATCGGTGGGCAGCCCCAAGGCTTGTTGGGCCAACACGCGGCCCACGACCGGGGACAGTTTGAAGCCGTGGCCTGAAAAGCCAAAGCCCACGACCAGACCCGGTACATCGGGCACGGCCCCCAGCACCGGGTTCCAGTCGGGCGTCACGTCGTACACCCCCGTCCAAGAAGACGCCAGACCGGCTTCGGCAAAAGAGGGGAAACGCTCGGCCACCTGTTCGCCCACATGCATCACATCGTCCATGGACACATCGCCTTGGGTGTTGTCCGGCCCACTCAGGGCCTCGCCTGCCGTGCCTTCGCTCACCAGCATTTGTTGCCCGCCATAGCTGCGGCAATACAGCATGCCCGCTGAGCCCAGGTCTTTATAGACGGGCATGGCGTAGGTGTAGGCCTCGGGGCCTTGCAGCGCCATGACTTTGTGCCGCTCGGGCGTCAAAGGCACCTGAATGCCCGTCCATTGGGCCAACTCTTGCGCCCAAATGTTTTGCGTGCTGATGACCACCGGGGCATGGAACACGCCACGGGTCGTCTCCACACCGGTCACGGTTTTCTGCGTGAGCACGAGCCGTGTCACGCATTCGCCTTCCATGAATTTCACGCCCAGCCTGCGGGCGGCGCGGGCGTAGCTGCTGGCCACCAGGTAGGCATCGGCAAAACCGGCCTCGGGCTCAAAGCCAATCAAGGCTGCATCGTCAAAGCGGCAAATGGGCAGGCGCTCGCTGGCTTCTAGCGCGCTCAGGCGATGCACCTCAATGCCCTGCGCATGTTGCGCCGCCAAAGACTGGGCCAGGGGTTCAAGCTTGGGGCCTTGTGGCGCGGCAATCAGGTAGCCACAGCGCACCAAACCGGCCGAGGCGTCCTCGTCTTGCAAATGACCCGCAAAGTCTTTGAAGACCGCCCAAGACTGCTGGGCCAGCACCACGTTTTCGATCACCGAATAGTGCATGCGCAAGATCCCACTGGACTGGGAAGTGGTGCCCGCGCCGATTTGATCGCGCTCCAGCACCAGCACACGTTTGGCGCCAATGGCGGCCAAGTTGTAGGCCACCGAGGTGCCGATCACCCCGGCCCCAATCACGATCGCATCCCAATGGCTCACATCCGACTCCTGTAGTTCAGGGCCAGCTTAAGGTGTGCGCCTGAAAGGGCCATCAGTTTTGCATTGGTTGATCATCAGCATCACACTTGGCGCAGCCGTCTTCAGATCTCGCTGGCCTCTTCGACGCTGAGCAAGTCGTGGGGGATTTTCAGCTCCAGCACCCATTGGCGCTGCAACTCGCGCACCGCCACCCGCACCATGGCCGCGATGTCTTGGGCCAGCGGGCCCAACTCGTCGGGGCGGTAGACGAGGTAGAAGGTTCGCTTCAAAGGCGGGTAAGCCTGCCCTTGGTGCCGCAGCGCATTCAAGTGCAGGTATTTCAGGTTCATGGCGTGGTAGCGCGATTGCCACAAACACATGGGTGTGGTCAAAGCGATGCCCAGGTCTTCGCGCACCAGGCTGAGTAAGGGGTCAGTCGCGTCAAACTCGAACACGCGCTCGATGTGGGGGTCGTGTCGGCTCAGGTAGGCGTCCACCAGCGCGCCCATTTTGGAGCGGGTGCTGTAATGCATGAAGGGCCTGAGCTGGCTCAGTTGCGACAAAGACGCCAGGGGAGGGACCTGAAAACTCTGCGGCACGGCCACCAGAAATTGCTCCGAGAACAAGGCCAGGCACTCCCTTCCAGGCAAGTACTTGGGGTCGTCGGTCGTGATCAGCGCGTCGAGCTGGTGGTTGTCAAACAGGTCGGCCAGCCCCGGGTTGATGCCCGAGACCAAGCGCAAGCGCTGGACACGCCCAGACAAACCACGCACCATCTGCGGACCGATCACGGCGGCAAAGGAATCGACGCAGCCCATTCGCAGCATGGCCCTTTTGCTGCGGCTGAGCGAGCGCACGGTTTGTGTCATTTGGCCCGCACGCGAAAGTAAATCTTTGGCCTGTTCATACAGCCGGTGTCCTGCGGCGGTGGGATGCGCCGGGCGCGTGGCGCGGTCCAGCAGCGACACGCCCAAGGTCTCTTCCAACTGCCGGATGTGCTGCGACACACCCGCTTGCGATATTTCCAGCCGCTGCGCCGCCGCCGACACCGAGCCGGTTTCCACCAAGGCCACCCAGATGCCCAGCTGCTCCCACGAAGGGGGCGACACTTTGTCAGAAGCGCGTTTTTTCATGAGGCTGCGTGCAGGTTGTGAAAGGTTTCATTGGTTTTTGTGATGCTGAGCATCAACTTTGGCAAACGATGGACAGGCCTTGCAATTCCACTCCACACTGTAAGCCTGTCCACCAGGCTGTCCGCTGCAAGCGGTCCTGGCCCAGTCCATTGTGAACCTCTCACCCATTCCTGAAGGAAATGAAGCATGAAAATCAATCGCCGTCTGGCCATTACCGTGGTGGCTTCTGCCGCTTTGCTCTCGGGTGCGGCCATCGCACAACAGCGTGTGTTTTTCGGTGTGGCCACGGGCGGCACCGGCGGCACGTATTACCCCTTGGGCGGCATGCTGGCCCAGCTGATTTCCAACAAGGCCACGGTCGACGGCAAGAAAATCACCGCCACCGCTGAAGCTGCTGGGGCCTCGGTTGGCAACGCCAAACTGCTGGGCACCAAGGACATCGAGTCGGCCTTTGTGGCCGCCGACATTCTGGACGCGGCCTACAACGGCAAAGCCCAGTTTGCCAACGCGCCCCTGAAAAACCTGCGTGCCCTGGGCGCGCTGTACCCCGAGACCGTGCAGCTGATCACCCG
>CANHKH010000443.1 GCA_947460165.1 Comamonadaceae bacterium | reverse complement strand
GTGCGCGTTGGGCCACGCGCATGAGGGCCTGGCGCAGCCATTGGTGGCTGGCGCGCAGCTGGGCGCGGCGGTGCCAGACCGCGTCCACGTGCACAGGGGCAATGTCAAAGGGCAGCTTTTGCAGCGCCAGTTGCTCGGCAATGCCGGTGACGCTGACAAAGTGGCGCGGCAGCACGGTGAGCAAATTGGACGCAGCCACCACCCGGCCGGCCGTGAAGAACTGGTTGACGGTGAGCACCACCTGGCGCCTGCGCCCCAGCGAGGCCAGCGCCTCGTCCATAAAGCCGTAAGCCCGGCCCGAAAAACTCACCAGCATGTGGCGCGCTTCGCAAAACGCGTCCAGAGTGAGGGCGCGGTCGGCCAGGGGGTGGCCTTTGCGCATCACGCACACGTACTCACCGTCGTAAATGCGCTGGTGCGCAAAGGGCAGCGGGTCGTCGCTTTGGCTGCGGGCGGTGAGTTCGGCCAGCACCGAGGGAAAGTAGCCCACGGCCAGGTCGCAGCTGTCCTCGTCGAGCAGGCGGCGCGGGTCGCGCGTGGTCAGCGGCACCACGCGCAGCGTCACGCCAGGGGCCTCGTTTTCCAAAATCTCCACCAGCCCCGGCATCAGCTCGGCGGCGGTGGCGTCGGCCATGGACAGCACAAAGGTGGTGTGCGCCTGGGCCGGGATGAACTCATTGGGAATCAGCGAGCGCTGCAGCTGGTCCAGCGATTCGCGCACCGCCGGCCAAATGGCCCGCGCCCGGGGCGTGGGCGCCATGCCTTGGCCGCTGCGCTGCACCAGCTCGTCGTCCAGGGCCTCGCGCAGGCGGCGCAGCGCGTTGCTGACGGCCGGCTGGGTCAGGTGCAGGTTGCGGGCGGCGCGGGTCAGGCTGCGCTCGGCCATGACCTCGTCAAAGACCCGCAGCAGGTTCAGGTCCAGGGTGCGAAAGTTGGGTGTCATGGGCGTGGGCGCAGTCGATGGAAGGGCTGCGCACCCCTGATATTACGGCTGTGAATGTTATCAATCAAGAAGATAAACTTGAACAACACCAGGGATTACCCTAGTATTCGTCCATCGCTGAACAAATTGATCAGCCTGATAGTTCAAGGAGCTGCCCCATGACCAGTTTTGTCACCCCCTCTTTCCCCACCGAACACCAGGGCGTCAATCGCATGGAAGCCGCCGCCGAAAGCGCCATGAACCTGGGTCAGCGCCTGTCGGCCGCGCGCGTGCTGTCGGCCGTGCTGCTGGTGAGCATGGTCACGGCGGTCTTGGTGGCTGCCTACGAAGTGATGGACACCGTGGCCGAGGGCCATTTGCTGGTCCTCTGGACGGGCGCTTGGCTGGCCGCTTTTGCCGCCTTGCCGCAGCTGGCCGGCGCCTTGCGCACCCTGAGCGCAGGCCTGAAGCCGCGGCTGGACGCTTGGTCGTACCGCCTGGCCCAGGCCCGCGCTGAGCGGCGCCTGTGGGCCATTGCCGAGCAAGACCCCCGCGTGATGGCCGACCTGCAAGCGGCCATGTCTCGCAGCGAAGGTGAACTTCGCGCCTGAGTCGGCCGCTGGCCGGGCGACCGGTGTGATGAGAAAAAGCCACCCTCGCGGTGGCTTTTTCTTGAGGGGTGCGCCACTTGGGCCGCTTCAATCCCCCATCAACGCCTCAATCTCTGCGGCCTCCACGGGCACGCCGCGCGTGAGCAACTCGCAGCCTTTGGCCGTGACCAGCGCGTCGTCTTCAATGCGGATGCCGATGTGCCAAAACTCGCGCGGCACGTCTTTGGCCGGGCGCACGTACAGGCCGGGCTCTATGGTCAGCACCATGCCCGCCCGCAAAACGCGGCTGGGCCGACGCATCACGGGCTGGCCCAGGGCGTCCAGCTCAGAGCGGGGCTTGGCGCCGGGCTCGGTGTAGTCGCCGCAGTCGTGCACGTCCATGCCCATCCAGTGGCCGGTGCGGTGCATGTAGAACTGGCGGTAGGCGCCGGAGGCGATGACATCGTCCACCGTGCCGTGTTTTTTGGGGTTGAGCAGGCCGCACGCCAACATGCCTTGGGCCAGCACCTTCACGGCCGCGTCGTGCGGGTCCATGAAGCGCTTGCCCGGCCGGGTGGCGGCGATCGCCGCTTTTTGCGCGTCCAGCACCATCTCGTAGAGCCTGCGCTGAGCGGGCGTGAAGCGGCCATTGACAGGGAAGGTGCGGGTGATGTCGCTGGCGTAGCCGTCGAGCTCGCAGCCGGCGTCAATCAGGCACAGCTCGCCGTTTTTCAAGGGCGCGTCGCCGGCGCGGTAGTGCAGCACGCAGGCATTGGCCCCGGCGGCCACGATGCTGGTGTAGGCCGGGAACTGCGCGCCGTGGCGCCTGAACTCGTGCAGCAGTTCGGCCTCCAGGTGGTATTCGCGGGCGTCTTGGCCGGCCTGCAGCATGAGCGCCGAGGTTTGCATGGCGCGCACATGGGCCTGGGCCGAAATGAGCCCGGCGCGCTTGAGGATTTTCACCTCGTGTGCGTCTTTGAAGAGGCGCATCTCGTCGAGCAACTTGCACAGGTCGTGCTGGGACTGTGGGCATTCGGCGCCCATGCGCACCCGCGCCCGCACCTGGTTGAGCCAGCCGTCGACCTGCAGGGCCAAGCCTTCGTGCGTGGCAAAGGGAAACCACACTGCCGGCTGGTTGGCCAGCAGCTCGGGCATGAGTTTGTCCAGCTCGTCCACGCTGCGCGCCGCGTCCACCCCCAGCTCAGCGGGTGCGGCCTTGGGCCCCAAGCGGATGCCGTCCCAAATCTCGCGTTCTAAGTTTTTGGGCCGGCACAGCAAGGTGCTGTGACCGGTGGACGAGATCACCAGCCAGGCCTCGGGCTCTGAAAAACCGGTGAGGTAATAAAAATAGCTGTCGTGGCGGTAGGGAAAGTCGCTGTCGCGGTTGCGCGCCCGCTCGGGCGCGGTGGGCAAAACGGCGATGCCGCCACCGGCGGCTTTGAGGGCACGGGCCACGGCGGCGCGCCGTCGGGCGTAGACAGAAGAAGTGGTCAAGTCGTGGCTCCTGGGGCGGCTGGGCGCGAGGTTGGGAAATCGAGGCTGGGACCCATGATTTTAGGAGCGGGGCACCAAAGACCCCACGGGGGCTGCTGGTCACGGCCAGCCGTTTGCAGCCGCGCTGGCTTGGCTTAACATGCGGTCATGTCTGTGCTCACTACCATTTTGTCCAACATTCCCTGGGGCCAGGTGGTCGAGTCTGCGCCCAAAATCGCCCAGGGCGCGGGCCGCCTGTGGGAGAACGTGAAGAATCGCGGCGCAGAGCCTGCGGTCCCCACGCCCACCAGCACCAGTGAGCCGACCACCGACTTGCAGCTGCTGCAGTCGCGCACCCAGGCGCTGGAGTCCCAGGTGCAAGCCTTGCACGATGAAATGCGCAGCTCGGCCCTGCTGGTCAAACAGCTGGCCGAACAAAACGAGCAACTCGTCGAGCGCATGCAGGCCTTGCAGCAGCG
>CANHKH010000442.1 GCA_947460165.1 Comamonadaceae bacterium | reverse complement strand
GTAGGGCAGGCCTTTTTTGGCCAAACGCGTCAAAGACGCATTGGTCTTGGCCATTTGCATCAGGCTGAGCAAACCCTCTTGCATGCGCGCGCCACCCGTGGCCGTAAAGCAAATGAAAGGCACTTTTTGCTCCATGGCCGCGTGCACGCCGCGCACAAAGCGCTCGCCCACCACCGAGCCCATGGAGCCACCCATGAAGTCAAATTCAAAGCACGCCACCACCACGCCAATGCTGTGCACAGACCCCCCCATGACCACCAGCGCATCGGTCTCGCCGGTGTTTTCCATGGCCTCTTTCAGGCGCTCGGGGTATTTTCGGCTGTCTTTGAACTTGAGCGGGTCCACCGGCAGCACCTCTTGCCCTATCTCGTAGCGGCCTTGCGCATCGAGAAAGCTGTCCAGCCTGGCCCTGGCGCCCAGCCTGTGGTGGTGGCTGCACTGCGGGCAGACGTTTTGGTTTTTTTCCAGGTCGGTCTTGTAGAGCACGGCCTCGCAACTGGGGCACTTGATCCACAGCCCCTCGGGCACGCTGCGGCGCTCTTTGGGGTCGGTGTGGGAGATTTTGGGGGGGAGCAGCTTGTCGAGCCAAGACATGGACGGCCTTTGTGGTCTTTGAGACGAGGCTGATTTTACGGGTCCCTGGCGCCGCAGCCCCAGTTCGTGCCTGTGTCAGCTCAGCGTTTGACCGAAAAGCTGCCGCCCGGTGCCGGTGCTTGCGACGCAGAACTGCTCAAAAACCAGTTGCCCTGCATCGCTGCACTGACAAAGTCCACACGGCCCATGAGCATGAAGTCGCCTCCTGAGCCACGAGGGAATTTTGCGTCATTGGCGCGCGCTCTGGGGCGGTAATGGTCTTTGCTGCAGGCGCAGCGCCAAGCTGCGCAAGCTCATGGCGATGACCCCGTCGCCCACCGGCTACGCCTCGTCAGCTGCCCCGCCATGCACCAGAAACCGGTGGGCCGCTTGCACGTCTTCTCAGGCGCTGAAAAAGCCCCGGCGGGGCTTGGCGCTGGGGCTTTTATTCGCTTCAACGGCCATCAGTCCCTGGCAGCAGGAAGCCGTCGCAAGGCGTTGCTTTTTGGACCGGCGGCTGCGCTCGGTGCCTGTGTGAGGGCCGCGCTGGAATACAGGGCTTCTAGCAGGTCGGGGCCACTGCCGTGTCGAGCCGCCGTGCGCTTTTCCTCACCGCGGGTGCGCAGCCGCTGCAGCACCCGCCCATTGGATATTTCGCCCAGCAGATAGGGCCCCCAGCGCCTGGCCTGCTGAGCGCGCACCAGCTCGTGCCCGTGCGCCGGCCAGGCGGGGTGGCGCGCTTGGGTGCCTGGCCGGGCCAGCACGCGCAGATTGCCCTGGTCATCGGCGTTGTGGGCCAGCAACTGCCAGCCAGCAGCCTGCAGGGTCTGGCGCAAGGTCTCTCCCGTGAAGTACAGCACGTGGGCCTTGAAGAACATGTAGTGCGGTGAACACGGCCGGGTCGTGTTGGGCACTTCAATGAACAACACGCCGCTGTCGCTCATCACTTGAGCGATGGCTTCCAGGGACCCGAGGGGATCGCTCAGGTGCTCAAAGACATGAAAGAGCGAAACCAGGTCCCACCGCTGTGTCTGGTCCAGGCTGGCCATATCGTGCACGTTGCCCTGGCGCACATCGAGCTGCAGCTGCTGACGGGCATAGCCGGCGTAGCCCTCGTGGGGTTCCAGCCCCTGTGCGGCAAATCCCAGGTGATTCATGAGGTAGACGAATTCGCCGCTGCTGGCCCCGATGTCCAGCGTGGCAGATCCTGGCTGCAGACAGCCGTGCGACTGCAGCCATGCCCATCGGTCCAACGCGATCCGGCCGGCCCGCAGCACATGGCGAAGCGCCGGCTGGAAGGTCGACTTGTATTCCTGACGGTAGCTTTGCGCGTACCACTGGGTCAGCGCCTCGGTGCTGGGCATCGGGTCCGTGCGACCCAGGCCGCAAGTGTCGCAGGCGATGGTGGTCAGTGCGGCGCCGGTCTTTCCGTCGCGGGTGGCGACGATGCGTGCCTGGTGCTGGCCGCAGCACGGGCATGGGCTTTGCGCTTGGCAAGGGTCACCGGTTTTGAGTTTGAGGGTCATCATTGGCAGCCAGAGTTCAGGGTGGCAGTCACATGCAACCCGGTATTGACTCCCAAGATGAAAAAACTCAATCAGTTCAGGGACATATAGGCCTGCTCAATGAAGGGTGAACGCTTGTGAAGAGTTGACGGGTCTGGCGCAAGCCCAGATCAGTAGACGCTCGCCTCGCCCGGGGGGCGTGTCTTGAAACGGCGGTGAACCCAGTGGTACTGCTCGGGCATCCGGCGCAACTGCTGCTCGATCACACGGTTCATGCGGGCGGTGTCCTCGGCCATGTCCTGACTGGGAAAGTCTGCCAGGGGCGCGAGCACCTCAATGCTGTAGCCCTGGTCGGTGAGGCGGGTGATCACCGGCACCACGCGGGCGCCGGTCAAGCGCGCCATGCGGTGCAGTGACATCAGTGTCGCCGCCGGCACGCCCATGAAGGGCACAAACACCGCGTCCTTGGCGCCGAAATCCATGTCGGGCGATAAATGCAGCGGCTCACCGTGCTTGATTCCACTGAGGATCTTGCGAATGCCCTCGTGCCGGAAGTAAAGCCGGGCGTTGCCGGTGCGCTCGCGGCCGGTGCGCACCCATTGTTCGATTTCGGGATACGACTGCGGCTTGAAGATGAAAGCCACCGGCGCCGGCGCGAAGCGGTAACCCACGGCCAGGCCGCCAGCATCCAGACCGACGAAATGCGGCGCCAACATGATCAGCGGCCCCGGGGCCGACAAGGCCTCGACCTGCCCTGTCCATTGCAGCCGCTCGCGCACCACCGACTCCGGCGCATGCCAGAGCCAAGCGCGGTCGATCACCGACTGCCCGAACGCGGTGAAGTGCTGCCTGGCAAGCCTGTTGCGGTCAGCGGGGGTCAGGTCAGGAAAGCACAGACGCAGGTTGACTCGCGCGATGTGGCGGCGGCGGGCGGCAAACCACCACAGCAGCAGGCCAAAAACCGCGCCCAGGGCGCGCACCCGGCTCAGGGGCCAGCCCGAGATCCAGCGCATGACTGTGACGAAGATGTTGACCATATTCCTTTTCAGGCCGCCTCATGCGCTTTTTCAGTCAGGGCTGAGCGTTGTCGGGTGCGTCCGTGCCTGGATGGCAGCGGCCCCAGCCTTCATGCGGGGAGCCGCGCGTCTAACGCGCTCCGGATGCCGGACAGGAAGTCCTGCGCAGCGCGGGGAACCTGCTCAGCCGACTCATTCTCAATCAACTGAATCAGCCGCGAGCCAATCACCACCGCATCAGCGCTGCGGCCAATGGCTTGGGCTGTGGCGGCGTCGCGAATGCCAAAGCCCACGCCCACCGGCACGCTGACATGCGCGCGTATGCGCGGCAGCATTTTCTCGACCTCGTCCACGTTGAGCGTGCCCGCACC
>CANHKH010000441.1 GCA_947460165.1 Comamonadaceae bacterium | reverse complement strand
GGCGATTTCATTAACTGGGCCAAAAACAATGGCTGTCCGGTCGGCCCTGGGCGGGGATCGGGCGCGGGCTCGCTGGTGGCGTATGCCTTGAAAATTACCGACCTGGACCCGCTGCAGTACAAGCTGCTGTTCGAGCGCTTCCTCAATCCGGAGCGGGTGTCCATGCCCGACTTCGACATTGACTTTTGCCAGGCCAACCGCGACCGCGTGATCGACTACGTCAAGGACAAGTACGGCCATGACGCGGTCAGCCAGATCGTCACCTTTGGCACCATGGCCGCGCGCGCGGCCATCCGCGACGTGGGCCGCGTGCTCGACTATTCCTATGGCTTTTGCGACGGCATCTCCAAGCTCATTCCCAACAAGCCGGGCATGTCGGTCACGCTGCAGTACCCGCCCAGCCCCAAAGTGGAGGGCGACAAAAACAACTACGCGCTGGAGATGGAGCCCATCTTGGCCGAGCGCTTGCACAAAGAAGACGAGGTCAAAACCCTCATTGAGCTGGCGCAAAAGTTGGAAGGCATGACCCGCAACGTGGGCATGCACGCGGGCGGCGTGCTCATTGCACCGGGCAAGCTGACTGACTTTTGCCCGCTCTACGCGCAGCCGGGCAGCGACTCGGCGGTGAGCCAGTTCGACAAAGACGACGTGGAGGCCATTGGCCTCGTGAAATTCGACTTTTTGGGCCTGGCCACGCTGACCATTTTGGAGATTGCGCGCGAGTTCATCGTCCAGCGCCACCGGGGTCAGGAAGACTTCAGCTACGAGAACATTGCGCTGGACGACCTCCGCACCTACAAGCTGTTTCAAGACGGCCGCACCGAGGCCGTGTTCCAGTTTGAAAGCTCGGGCATGCAGCGCATGCTCAAAGACGCCAAGCCCACGCGCCTGGAGGACCTGATTGCGTTGAACGCGCTCTACCGCCCCGGCCCCATGGACCTGATTCCCAGCTTTGTGGCGCGCAAACACGGCCGCGAGGTGGTGGAGTACCCGCACCCGCTGGTGGAACAAGTGCTGTCCGAGACCTACGGCATCATGGTCTACCAAGAGCAGGTGATGCAGACCGCCCAAGTCCTGGGCGGCTACAGCCTGGGCGGCGCCGACCTCTTGCGCCGGGCCATGGGCAAGAAAAAAGCCGAAGAAATGGCCGAGCACCGGCAGATTTTTCGCAAAGGCGCGGCTGAAAAAGGCATTGACGAGAAAAAAGCCGACGAGGTGTTTGACCTCATGGAAAAGTTTGCCGGCTACGGCTTCAACAAGTCGCACGCCGCCGCCTACTCCCTGCTGGCTTACCACACGGGCTGGCTCAAGGTGCACTACACCGCCGAGTTCTTTTGCGCCAACATGACGGTGGAGATGGACGACACCGACAAGCTCAAGGTCTTGCACGCCGATGCGCTCAAGATGGGCATCAGCTTTGAAGCGCCCGACGTCAACCGCGGCCACTATCGCTTTGAGCCCATCACCGACAGCTCCATCCGCTACGGCTTGGGCGCGGTCAAAGGCACGGGCCAGCAGGCCGTGCTGGCCATGGTGGCCGCGCGCGAGGAGGGCGGGCCCTTCACCTCACTGTTCGACTTTTGCGTGCGGGTGGACAAGTCGCGCCTGAACAAGCGCACGGTCGAAGCCTTGATCAAGGCCGGTGCGTTTGACAACCTGCAGCGCAACCGCGCCGCCTTGCTGGCCTCGGTGGACCGCGCCTTTGAATTTGCCGCCGCCACCCAGGCCAACGCCAACCAAGGGGGCCTGTTTGACATGGACTCGCACGCGGCCAGCACGCAAGAGCCACCGCTGGTGGACGCCATGCCCTGGGGCGTGAAGACGCGGCTGACACACGAGAAAACCGCCATTGGCTTTTACCTCTCGGGCCATCTTTTTGACGAGGTGGCGCTGGAGGTGCGCCAGTTCGCCAAGCGCAAGATTGAAGACCTGATTGACTCGCGCGAGCCGCAGCTGCTGGCCGCCATCGTGACCGACTTGCGCGTCATCAACGGCCAGCGCGGCAAGGTGGCCATCTTCAAGCTCGACGACAAAACGGCCGCCATCGAAGCCACCGCCGACGAAAACCTCTACAACGCCAACCGCCACTTGCTCAAAGACGACGAGCTGGTGGTGGTGCAGGGCGTGCTGCAGCCCGACCGTTTTTCAGGCGGTTTTCGCTTCAAGGTCCAGCAGGTCTGGGACCTCGAAGCCGCGCGCTGCCGCTTTGGCAAGTATTTGCGCGTGGCCGTCAACGGCACGCCGCCCGACATTGCCCGCATGGTGCGCGAGCACCCACCGCGCCGGCTGGAGACCGAGCAAGGCGAGCTGGTGCGAGGCCTGGCGGTGCGCCTGTCGGTGTTCCGCGAGGGTGCCACCGCCGACGTGCAACTGGGCGAAGCCGCGCGCTTTTACCCCAGTGATGCGGCCTTGGGCAGCTGGATGGCGCAAGCCGACAAAGGCTTGGCGCACATCGTTTACGAGTAAGTGGTGGTGCCCGACGCCCGGATGCGTCGGCTAGTCTTTGTAGGAGCCAGCCTGCTGGCGAATTGTGCCGGTCAACGGGCATCAATTCGTGCTATTCCCCTTTGAAGCTCTGCCTCGCAGCCACCACCAAAAAAATAGTCACAGTCCGAACTTGACTGTTATTTCGAGGCCATCTTGCAACAGCACCTCAGGGATGCGGCCGTCGGTGTCGCGGGGAACGTTGGCCGTTTTGTCGACGGCGCGCAGCGCCGCCTCGTCCCAGGCTTTGTTGCCGCTGCTGGTGACCACGCGCCGGCTCAAAATCAGACCGCTCGATGTGGTCTTGACCAAGATCACCACCGAGAGTCGGCCGGCGCTGGCGTCGGTGAAGACGGTGTTTTTTTCGATCAGCTCAACGATCTTGCCTGCGTAGCTGGCCGATGGGGCCGACGCGCGCAGGGCCGTGCCTTTGGCATCGGGTGAGCCGGTGGCGCCCGCCTGGTCTTTAATGCGCTGAATTTGTTCTTGGCGCTGTTTGGCTTGGGCCGCCTCTGCCGCCGCTTCTTTGCGAGCCTCGTCTTTGCGCGCTTCTTCTTTGGCCTTGGCGAGTTCGCGCTCTTTTTCTTTTTCTTTGTCTTTGAGCTTGCGGGCCTCCTCGTCTTTGCGGGCTTTGTCCGCCTTTTCTTTGGCCAGCTTGTCTTTTTCGATCTTTTCTTTCTCGGTCTTTTCTTTGAGCGCGTCGGCTTTTTTGCGCTCTTCTTCGAGCTTGCGCTTTTTCTCGCGTTCCAGGGCAATGTCGGCCTGGGGCTGCGGTGGCCGCGCCTCGGGGGCAGGGGGGGGCGGTGCCCGCTTGACAGCTGGGGGAGGCGGCGGCGGCGGGGGAGTCACTGCGGCGGGCGCTGCCGCTTGCACGCTGGGCGACCACAGCTCGGCACTGAAGGCCACTTGCGGGTCGCTCTGGGTCCAGTTCACGCCCCAGGCCAGGGCGGCGCCCAGCAGCAGGTGGGCCAGCAGCGACAAGACAACCG
>CANHKH010000440.1 GCA_947460165.1 Comamonadaceae bacterium | reverse complement strand
GAGGGCTCAGAGCGAGGACCACCGGAACAAATGAACGGTGTGCACTGAACGAGGCCCATCTGAACGATGCGCACACACACAAGCTGTTCTTAGCATGCCCGTCAGCTGCTTTGAGCCGTGCACTGAGGCCGCGCAGCTGCCCCACCCTCAACCCGAAACGGAGACACACCCATGAAAAAAATCTGCCTTCTTGCGCGCCATGCCCTGCCCGCGGCCACCTTCTTGCTCTTGGCCAGCACCCTGGGCCACGCCCTGGAAGCCCATCCCGGCGATGCCGTGGCCCCGCCGCCTGGCAATGGACTGGTGGGGCTGTACTACATCCACCAAGACCTGGACCCCTTGCGCGCCAAAGGCAAAGACGTGCCAGGCCCCACCGCCAAGGCAGACATTGGCCTGCTGCGCCTGCTCTACGCGACCAAGCTGGGCGACTGGCAAGTCAACCCCCAGGTGGTGGTGCCCTATGGCAAGGTCAAAGGTGGGGGCACGTTCTCCAGCATGGGCAGTGAAAGCGGGATAGGCGACGTGAGCCTGCTGGCCTCGGTGATGTTGGTCCAAAACCCAGCCACGCGCACCTCGGTGTACCTGCTGCCGGGCGTGGTGCTCGACACGGGCGCCTATGACCCAGCCAAGCTGTCGATTGGCGAGAACCGCCAAAAATACCTGCTGCAGCTGGGCGCGCAAACTGGTCTTGCCAAAGACTGGATCATTGATGGCTACGCCGACATCACCACTTTTGGCGTCAACAAGCGCCACCCGGGCGGCGAGCTCAAAGACAAGCCCTTGATCACCTTGCAAAGCTACCTGCGCTATGCGGCGGCCCCCGGCACCGAGTTGGCTGCGGGCCTGCGCCACTACAGCGGTGGCGAAAGCCGCATTGCGGGTGTGAACCAAGGCGACAAAATCAAGACCACCGCCATGCTGCTGACCGCCTCCTACTGGATGGACGGCAAAACCCAGCTGATGGCCAACTGGGGGCGGGACTTGAAGACCGAAAACGGCTTCAAGACCTCCAACAACATTGAGCTGCGTGCAGTGCGGGTGTTCTGACTGACCTGCCCACAAGCTGCCGCGGTGAAGCGGCTTGTGGGAGAAGACGGGGCAAGAACCGATGCCCCGCACCATCAGCAGCTGTAGGTGGCCCAGTAAGTCGTGCTCACCGAGGGCTTGAACCCCTTGTTGGCCAAATTGGCTTGGTAAAGCTTGCCGCCGTCGGAGACGATGGCACCCGCTGCGTAGTTTTGGCTCTGCACCCACGCTGCAACACTGGAGGTGACAAGCGCCCAGTAGTAGGTGCTGATGGAGGGCACATAACCAGGGTTGGCGTACTTGGCCCGGTAAAGCTTACCGCTATAGCTGACCACGCTGCCCACCGCATACAGCTTGCCTTGCACCCACACGGTGGAGGCAGGGGCGGCGCTGCATAAGGCCGGTGCGGGAGCGGGAGCCGGTGCGGGCACGGCCAGGGTTGGCGCAGGCGCGACCACGACGGCAGGCGCCGGTGCAGCTGGAGCAACGGGCGTGTACAGCGTCCACAGTGTGGTTGACCACTCTGGCAAGGAGTTGACGTTCCAACTTGTGGCCGACAAGGCAGTGGCTTGATAGAGCTTGCCCAGATGGCTCACGATGTCGCCTGCGGTATAGCGGGTCGTGGCGTTCCATTCTGAGAATGACACAGGCGCGGGCGCGGGCGCAGGCGAAGGTGCTGGTGCTGGTGCTGGTGCCGGTGCTGCGACTGGCGGCGCATACACCGTCCACAGCGTGGTGGACCATTCAGGAGAAGAGTTGACGTTCCAGGTGGTGGCAGACAGCGCGGTGGCCTGATAGAGCTTGCCCAGGCGGCTCACGATGTCGCCT
Source organism: Comamonadaceae bacterium (assembly GCA_947460165.1). GTDB lineage: Bacteria > Pseudomonadota > Gammaproteobacteria > Burkholderiales > Burkholderiaceae_C > Polaromonas. Next base: position 1,621 of record CANHKH010000440.1, on the reverse strand, counting down.
GCGACATAGCGGCTGGTGGCGTTCCATTCAGCGTAAGACCCAGGTGCAGGTGCTGGTGCTGGCGAAGGAACGGGAGCGGCTGCCGTGCTGCTGACCGGACCTTCAGCCGTTTTGAAGATGTTCAAAAACTGGTAAGCAGACTGAACCACGCCGGTGTAATTGTTCACGGGCAAGAGGCCGGCCGTGCTCTGCGCCTTGTCGCGTGTGAATGCCCAGTAACCCAACATGCCAATGCCGTTGGTTTTGACGAAATCGGCCACGGTCTTGGCGTCGGCCAATGTAAACACCGTGCCATCGTCGTTCCAGCCAATCATGGGCGTCATGCCCATCATGGCATGCAGCTGCGCGCGTGTCTTGCTCGGAAAGAGGGTCTGCATCTGATCACGCGTGGCATTGAAAGACACGATGGTGGCCTGCGACAAGGTGGCCGGCGAGAGCATGGTGTTGATGTTGTTGGCGCCAAAGCTCTGGGTCATGGCGTTGACCATGCCCACGCGCACACCCGCGTCCACCGCGCTTTTGACCACCTGGAGCGAGGCCGCGTTGACTCCGCGAAACCAGGCCGACAGCGTGATGGAGGTGTAGAGGTCGGGGTACTTGGCCTGCAGGCGCAGCAGCACGCGGTTGCGGCGGGCGGTGGCGTCCACGTTGTTGAGGTTGGCGCCTTCAATGTCCCAGTCCAAGCGGCGCGTGCCCGCGTCCTGCATGAGCTTGTCCATGAGCGCAAACATTTGGTCGTCCGAGCAGGCCGCCTCCACGTACACCCCGTCGGCGCCGCCCATGGAAATCGACAGCTTGCCGCCCATGTTCACAAATTGGCGGGCGTCGGGCAAGCGAGAAAGCAAGGTGGGGTCCAGCACGCAGGAGCCGCGGGTGATGCCAAAGGACAGGATGGCGTGGTTCAGGCCCAGGTTGGTGCGGGCGGCCGCCAAGCTGGGGGCGTACCAGCTTTCTGCGTAAGGCACGATGTCGGCCGCGCTGGCCCAGGAACTGGCGCACAGGGCGGCAGCCAGGGCCAGTGATTTCAATGGGGTGCCCTTGGTGCGGCAGCGCCAGGCTGGGTGAGTGGGGGTGCGTTGGGGTGCAGTGTGGGGCATGCGGTTCAAGCGTCTTTCAACGCCTCCTTCATTGTTCAACAGACATGGCTCCGCCCAGGGCACAGTGGCCATTTTTTGGCCGCTCCGTGCTCAAAAGACGGTGGGGGACGCTGCTCGATGGGGGGCCGGTGACAGGCCGAGCTCAACGTTGGACGGGATGCTAGTAGGAAGAATCTGACGCGTCTGTAGGACAGCAGTTCATCAAGGTAATGAAACGCTTCAATCCTTACATGGTGCCCGCCACGGCTGAGCAAAAGTTACAGACTGACACTTTTGATCGCAAAGACACAGCGTCCATTGACGATCAACAGGAGCGCTTGGGCCAAGCAAGGGCCTGGCCATGGTCCACGGCGACAGGGGACAAGTGCCGTCAAATGGCGAGCCCAGGCTGCGGCAAGGCGTCAATGCGCCTGCGCAGCGTCTGGGCTGGCTCGTTAGAGGCCCACCAGGGCCGATGCCCTCAGGCCCTCACTCCAAGCGTGCGCCTGAGACCTTCACCTTTTGCGCACCCATTTCTCGGTCCG
>CANHKH010000439.1 GCA_947460165.1 Comamonadaceae bacterium | reverse complement strand
TTGAGCGCGGCCAGCGCCTGGACACCTTGGTGCTGGCCGAGTCTTTGGCGGCCCAGGCGCCTGCAGCCTGGCTGGACAGCGCCCAGGCCGCCGTGGTGGTGGCCGACAGCCTGTGGCGCGAGTTCAGCGGCCTGGAGTCGGCGGCTTGGGTGGGGGCGCGTTTGAACCTGCCCGCCCAGCTCGCCTTGAGGCCCGATGTGGCCACCGTGGTGCTGGACCGGGTGCAAGACGCCGGCAACGTGGGCTCCATTTTGCGCAGCGCCGCCGCCTTTGGTTTTAGCCAAGTGCTGGCGCTCAAGGGCACGGCGGCGCTGTGGTCGCCCAAGGTGCTGCGTGCCGGCATGGGCGCGCATTTTGGCCTGCACCTGGTGGAGTCTTTGGACGCGTCTGAGGTGGCTGCCTTGCGCGTGCCGCTCTTGGCCACCAGTTCGCACCAGGGCCATGAACTGCACCTGGCCCCGCTGCCCTGGCCCTGCGCCTGGGTCATGGGCCATGAAGGGCAGGGCGTGGGGCCAGAACTCATGGCCCAGGCCCAGCAATGGGTGCGCATTGCCCAGCCTGGCGGCGAAGAGTCGCTCAACGTGGCGGCCGCGGCCGCCATTTGCCTGCACGCCAGCGGCCTGCAGGCGCTGCGCGTGTGAGTTTGTGTGGGTGAGTGATCTGAGCTGCAAGGGGGCTGGGGCCGGCTGATGGGCGACTTCGCTCGGCTATACTCAGAGGCTTTTCAAAACAGCCCGCCCGAGCGCCGCAAAAGCCACACCCCGTACACACAAAGCAAACAGCACAGCACCTGAACAGGTACCTGCTGCGCGCGCTTGGGCGAGCCGACACCAAACCGGAGAACCCAGTGCTTTTGTCTCTACAGGGAAACCACCCCTCGGCCATCTTGGCCCTCGCAGACGGCACGGTCTTTATTGGCAATTCCATAGGAGCCCCCGGCTCCACCGTCGGCGAGGTGGTGTTCAACACCGCCATGTCCGGCTACCAGGAAATTCTCACTGACCCGAGTTACTGCCAGCAGATCGTCACGCTCACCTATCCCCACATTGGCAACTACGGGGTCAACGACCAAGACGTCGAAGCCGACCGCGTGTTTGCCGCCGGCCTCATCATCAAAGACCTGCCGCTGCTGGCGTCCAACTTTCGCCAGTCCATGCCCTTGGCCGACTACCTGCTCGCCAACGGCACGGTGGCCATTGCCAACATAGACACGCGCCAACTGACCCGCCACCTGCGTTTAAAAGGCGCGCAAAACGGCTGCATTGTGGCCTTGGCCCCTGGCCAGGCGGCCGATCAAGCGGCCATCCACCAAGCCATTGCGGCTGCCCAAGCGGCCCCCAGCATGAGTGGCCTGGACCTCGCCCGTGTGGTTTCGGTCCAGCACAGTTACAGCTGGCTGCAAACTGAATGGAAGCTCGCGCGCGAAGACGGCACACCCGGCTACGGCACGCAGACCGCGCCGCGCTTTCATGTGGTGGCTTACGACTTTGGCGTGAAGAAAAACATTTTGCGCATGATCGCCGAGCGCGGTGCACGCATCACCGTGGTGCCTGCGCAAACGCCAGCGGCCGAGGTGCTCAAGCTCCAGCCTGACGGGATTTTCTTGGCCAACGGCCCTGGCGACCCCCAGCCCTGCGACTACGCCATTGCCGCGGCCGCCGAGCTGATTGACACCGGCATCCCGACCTTTGGCATTTGCCTGGGCCACCAGATCATGGCCCTGGCCTCGGGCGCCAAAACCTTCAAGATGAAGTTTGGCCACCACGGCGCCAACCACCCGGTCAAAGACCTGGACTCGGGCCGTGTCAGCATCACCAGCCAAAACCACGGCTTTGCCGTGGACGAGGCGTCGCTGCCCGCCCACCTGCGGGCCACCCATGTGAGCTTGTTTGACGGCACGCTGCAGGGCTTGGAGCGCACCGACAAACCCGCGTTTTGCTTCCAGGGCCACCCTGAGGCCTCGCCCGGCCCGCATGACATCGCCTACCTGTTTGACCGCTTCACGGCATTGATGGCCACGGCCCAGGAGAACACATAATGCCCAAGCGCACAGACCTCAAAAGCATTCTCATCATCGGGGCCGGCCCCATCGTCATTGGCCAGGCTTGCGAGTTTGACTACTCCGGCGTGCAGGCCTGCAAGGCGCTGCGCGAGGAGGGCTACAAGGTCATTTTGATCAACAGCAACCCCGCCACCATCATGACCGACCCGGCCACGGCCGACGTCACCTACATCGAGCCCATCACTTGGCAGACGGTAGAAAAAATCATTGCCAAAGAGCGGCCCGACGCGATCTTGCCCACCATGGGCGGGCAAACCGCGCTGAACTGCGCGCTGGACCTGTGGCACCACGGCGTGCTCGACAAATACAAGGTCGAGCTCATAGGTGCCACGCCCGAGGCCATAGACAAGGCCGAAGACCGCCTCAAGTTCAAAGACGCCATGACCAAAATTGGCCTGGGCTCGGCGCGCTCGGGCATTGCCCACAGCATGAGCGAGGCCTGGGCCGTGCAAAAGACGCTGGGCTTTCCCACCGTGATCCGCCCCAGCTTCACACTGGGCGGCTCTGGCGGCGGCATTGCCTACAACTCGGAAGAGTTTGAAGTCATCTGCAAGCGCGGCCTGGAAGCCTCGCCCACCAACGAGCTCTTGATCGAAGAGTCGCTCTTGGGCTGGAAAGAGTACGAGATGGAAGTCGTGCGCGACAAAGCCGACAACTGCATCATTGTGTGCTCCATCGAGAACCTGGACCCCATGGGCGTGCACACCGGCGACTCCATCACCGTGGCCCCCGCCCAGACCCTGACCGACAAGGAATACCAAATTTTGCGCAACGCCTCGCTGGCCGTGCTGCGCGAAATTGGCGTGGACACGGGCGGCTCCAACGTGCAGTTCTCCATCAACCCCCAAGACGGCCGCATGGTCGTCATTGAGATGAACCCGCGCGTCTCGCGTTCGTCGGCGCTGGCGTCCAAGGCCACGGGCTTCCCGATCGCCAAGGTGGCGGCCAAGCTGGCCGTGGGCTACACGCTCGATGAGTTGCGCAACGACATCACGGGCGGCGCCACGCCAGCGAGCTTTGAGCCCAGCATTGACTACGTGGTCACCAAAATCCCACGTTTTGCCTTTGAAAAATTCCCTGCCGCCGACTCGCGCCTGACCACGCAAATGAAGTCGGTGGGCGAGGTCATGGCCATGGGCCGCACCTTCCAAGAGTCTTTCCAAAAAGCCCTGCGCGGCCTGGAAGTCGGCGTGGACGGCATGAACGAGAAAACCCAAGACCGCGAAGTGCTGGAAAAGGAGCTGGGCGCGCCCGGCCCCGACCGCATTTGGTACGTGGGCGACGCCTTTGCCATGGGGATGAGCGTGGACGAGGTGTTTGCGCTGACCAAGATAGACCCCTGGTTTTTGGTGCAAATTGAGCAGATCGTCAAGATCGAGCTGGAGCTCGAAACCCAAAGCCTGGACGACATAGACGCAGTCACGCTGCG
>CANHKH010000438.1 GCA_947460165.1 Comamonadaceae bacterium | reverse complement strand
GCCAGAGGGGCTTTCGTGGGACCAGTTTTTCAAGTCAGGACCCGCAGTCAGCGGTGACTTTTTGGCTGAGCGGGCCAGTCAAACCCAGGCCGAGCGCGACGACTTATGAGCTTGAAATTCCTGCTGGACACGAGCATCGTGATCTACGTGCTCAAGCGCCGTCCACTGGAGGCGTTAACAGCCTTCTTATCAGCCTGAAAAACAAAATACGCTCCGACTCGGCGCTCAGATCGGAACAGGGTTATGTCGGCCAAATGGAAGGCACAGGCGCAGGTAGAATAATTATCTTGAAAGACAAAAATCGGCTTCACGCCGTGAGGTGATTCGGTTCATCCTATATCTTTCAATCCTTCTTTCTGACACCCGCTCTACTTTCCAAAGTCAGCGGGTGTTCTTTATTGAAGATGCCGCTTTGCTGGTCGGACTGCTCGCCCTTGTGGCTCGCCTGCAGATCCAGGTCCAAGACTTCTAGCGTTTGCGGCCATACAAAATTCAGGTACCGGGCTTCACCGCGCTCATAAAACCGCTGCAGCGCCCACAAGTAGTAGTCGGCTGCCTGGAGCCCAGCATGGTCCTTGGGCACCGAGCAAATCACCTCCGTTGCCTTGGGCTTTGGCAAGCCGAAGTCCCGTGCAAAACCCTCGCTCTCATGGGTAATTGCGTCCACAAATGCCTTGGTACGGAGTTTGTGCCCGCGTTGTGCGAACACAATCTTGTGATCACTCCAGCCATGCAAGCGGGAAAACAAGTGCCGAATCAATTCGTCATAGAGCTCGTGACCGCTGGGGTCGTAGCGGTACCTAGGCTCTACCCTGCGCCGCTGTAGGGCGTAGTCCACCAAACGCAACTTGTCGCGCACCACCGCCACAAAGCGCAGGTCGTGCTGAGCTAGCAACTTGTAAACCATGAACCGCACCTCGGGCGGATCGTCTTTGGCATGGAAGTTCACAGCAGTGCGCTGGCGAGCTGGGTCCAGGGAAGGCACGTCTTTGAAAAATGGGTCAGACACCACATCCTTGCGCAGACGCGCCAGATCTGCCGTGAGTGCGTCCACGTCGCGGCATTCCAGCTTTCCAACGGTGAAAAAACGCGAGCAGCCTTCGGTAGCCGCAACCACCTTGCCGCCTTTTCCAAACAGCGTCGGGTCACCTGCCTCGTCTACGAACCAGGTCACAGGGGCTGAGTTTTTGGGCTCAACCATCAAAGGCATGGTCGGCGTGATCCACGGTTACTGTCATTGGTGTCAAAAAATACGTTTGACGTTTGCGATTGACCTCAACCCGCTCAATAGTGAGGCGGCGCGTTGTCCCTCGCGCGGGAGAGCACATCGCTGGCCACACCAAATGAGCCCGTGCTTGTCTGCTCAAGCTGAGCCTTCAAAGCGCTGACCTCACGCACCAGCAGGTCCAGAGTGGCTTGCTGCCGGATGATGACTTGGTTGAGAGAGTCCAACATGTCGTCCATGAAGCTGGCTTTGATTTCCAGCTCGGTCAGTCGCTTGTCGGTGTGTTCGTCCATGGCGCTATTTGACCTCATGCTTGGCTGATCTTCTGAGACGGTCATCCGTCCTGTCTGTCACCGCCTTGGCCTCTTGGCCTAGGATGCAAGCCGAAGCCGGGGCGGAGGCTGGATCGCAAAGGAAACACACATGATGCTCAAAGACAAAGTCGCCGTGGTCACAGGCGCAGGTTCAGGAATCGGCCGGGCTGTGGCGCTGGCCATGGCGCGCGAGGGCGCGCGGGTGGTGGTGTCTGACTTGAACGTGGCCGGTGGCCAAGAAACCATGGAACTGCTCAAGGCGCAAGGCGCAGACGCTTTGTTTGAGGCGACCGATGTGGGCCTGGTGGACCACCACCGTCAGCTGGTGGCGCGCACCGTGGCGCACTTTGGCCGGCTGGACGTGGCCTGCAACAACGCGGGTGTGGGCGGTGCGCTTCTGCCCACGGCCGATTACCCGGTGGACGCCTGGGCGCAGGTGATCAACATCAACCTGACGGGCGTGTTTTACGGCATGAAGCACCAAATTCCGGCCATGCTCAAGAATGGCAGCGGGGGCGGGGCCATTGTGAACATGGCCTCCATCTTGGGTGCGGTGGCCATGGCCAAGTCACCGGCTTACACCGCGGCCAAGCACGGCGTGGTGGGGCTGACGCAATGCGCAGCGCTGGAGTACGCGGCGCAGGGCGTGCGCATCAATGCGGTGGGGCCGGCCTTTATTCAAACGCCCATGATCGCGCCCGTGGCCGCCGACCCGCAGGCCCAACAAGCACTGGTGGGCTTGCACCCCATGGGGCGGCTGGGCCGGCCTGAAGAGGTGGCCGAGTTGGTGCTGTGGCTGGCCTCGGAGCGGGCATCTTTTGTCACCGGGGCGTATTACCCGGTGGATGGCGGGTATTTGGCGCGCTGAGCCAGTCCCCCAGGTGGCTGCACACCAGCAGCAGGCCCTTCAAGACAAGCGCAGCGGCGCGGCGTAGCCCGTCATCTCCAGGTAACCCTGGCCCACGCGCTTACCCTGGCTGAGCAATTCGCTCAAACCCTCCCAGTACACCGCGCCTGTGGAGGCGCGGCTGTCCAGCTCTTGCGCGTCAAGTCTCGCCCGGACGGTAAAGCGCCCCGCCGGGCAGTCCAGCTGCCACTGCACGGGGTAGCGCGCTTGGGTGAGCGGGCTGGTCCACCAGCGCTCGGGCACCCAGCGCACGCTGTCAGGCGCAAGGTTGAGCGTCGCCCCGCCTGGCTGGCGCCAAGAGCCGCCTGCCCACAGGCTGGAGCCGTCGGCCCGCCGCAGCCGAAAGGCGGTCAGTGCGCTGCCGTCGGTCAGGTTCATGCCCACCCAGTCCCAGCCTTGGGCTTCGGGGTGCAGCAGCTCCTCGCTCCATTCGTGGTCCAGCCAGGCTTTGCCTTGCACAGCCAGGCTTTGTCCGCGCAAGCGAATCAGACCTTGCGCCTGCATCTGCGGCTGGCTGTAGTAGTAGCTGGCTTGGCTGGCTTGCGGCCCTTTGCGCGACAGGCCGTTGACCCCTTGGCGCAGCAGCGGCTGGCTGGTGGCAAAGCTGAGCTCCAGCCCAAAGTCTTTGGCGGCCAGCTTGGCGCTGTAGCGGCTGGCCTCGGGCGGGCCTAGACGCTTGAGTGTCCAGACGTCCAGCCGCAGGTCTGTGTCTTGGAGCGAGGCTTGGGCCAGCTCAAAGCCTTGGCGCGCAATGCGCTGGTCGTGCAGCAGCACGCCACCGGCTAAGTCGGTCACTGCGGCGTGGGCAAAAATCAATTGCTTGGCGGCAAAGCGCGAGCGCATGGCTTGCGCGGCGTCCACCCGGGTGCGAAAAAAAGTCAGTTGAAAGCCCAGCTCGCGCCCGCTGGAGCTTTGGGCCGCGCCTGTGATGTACCACCACTCGGTGCGCAGCTCGGGGTGGGCGCCAAAGTCCCGGGGGAATTCAAGTGCCTTGGCAGGCAGGGCATGGGCACTTTGCAGCGCTGGCAGCGGCAAGGCAGCCAGGCCCT
>CANHKH010000437.1 GCA_947460165.1 Comamonadaceae bacterium | reverse complement strand
TGATGAAGCCCCGGTCTGTGACTGCCACGCCGGCTTGGTCGGCCGCGATCTTTTTGCCGTTGGGCGTGCGGCCCACGGCCTGCAAGACCAGGTCGTAAGTGCCTTCGCTCTTGGTGCCGTCCAAGCCTTCAAACTGCACTTGGATGCCACCCGGCGTGGCCTGGGCGCCCACGGTCTTGGTCTTGAGCATGATCTTGTCAAAACGCTTGGCGTTCATCTTTTCCCAGACCTTGACCAGGTCGCGGTCGGCGCCTTGCATGAGGCCGTCCATCATCTCGACCACATCGAGCCGCGCACCCAGGGAGCTGTAGACCGTGCCCATTTCCAGGCCGATGATGCCGCCGCCGACGATGAGCATTTTCTTGGGCACGCTGGCCAGCGCCAGGGCGCCTGTGGAGTCGACCACACGCGGGTCTTGGGGCATGAAGGGCAGGCGCACGGCTTGGCTGCCGGCGGCGATGATGGCGCTCTTGAAAGCCACCACTTTCTTGGCGCCGGTTTTTTCTTGCGCCGTGCCCGTGGTTTCTTCCACCTGCAAATGGTGGCTGCCCACAAAGCTGCCGTAGCCGCGCAGCACCGTGACCTTGCGCATTTTGGCCATGCTGCCCACGCCGCCCACCAGCTTGCCGACCACTTTGTCTTTGTGCTCGCGAAGTTTGTCGATGTTCAGCTGCGGCGCGCCAAAGCTCACGCCCAAGTCGGCCATGTGGCTGACCTCGTCCATCACCGCGGCCACATGCAGCAAGGCCTTGGAGGGGATGCAGCCCACGTTCAGGCACACGCCGCCCAGGTCGGCATAGCGCTCGACCATCACCACCTTGAGGCCCAGGTCGGCGGCGCGGAAGGCGGCCGAGTAGCCGCCGGGGCCTGAGCCCAGAACCAACACGTCGCAGTCCAGGTCGGCTGCGCCTGCAAATGCCGATGCTGCCGACGCACTGGGGGCGGTTGGGGGTGGGGGCGCGGTCGGTGCAGACACCGCGGCTGCTGCCCTGCCCTCCCCCAGGGGGGCAGGGTTGGACGCAGCTGCTGCCTCCAGCACCAGCAGCACCGAGCCTTGCTTGACCTTGTCGCCCAGCTTGACGCGCAGTTCTTTGACCACGCCGGCGTGGCTGGACGGGATTTCCATGGAGGCTTTGTCGCTCTCCACGGTGATCAGGCTTTGCTCGGCGCGAATGGTGTCACCGATCTTGACCAGCACTTCAATGACGGCGACTTCGTCAAAGTCGCCAATGTCGGGGACCAGGATGTCAATTAAGGATGCAGAGCTCATGGTTGGGCGGCTTTCAATTTCAGCGTGTACAGCTCCACCGGCGAGGCGGAGTTTTTATCGAATTCACAACCGGCGTTGACACCGGCCATGGCAACGTCCTTGGCCGTTTTGGCCTTGTCCCAGCAGGCGTGCATGGCGCCGAGCGCAAAACTGCGCCCCGAGCCTATGCCCCAGAACTCTTTGAATTCAAAGATTTCCCGGTAGCTGTAGAGCCCGTAAATGCCGGTGGCGTTGGCAATCACCACGCTGAACTGGCTGGACTCGTAGGGGTCGTTGTCGTCTTCCTTGGTCTGCAAAAAGAACTGGTCTTTGAGCAGCGGGTGCAAGGTGGTGAAGGTGTCAAAGATCTCGTCTTTGTTGTTCAGCAAAAGCTGCTCGCTGGACAAACTGCCCAGGGCTTTGCGCAGCACAGGAAAGTGCGCCACCGAGCCGGCCATGCCGATGTAGTGCGTGCCTTGCGCGTTGTCAATGCGCAAAATTTTGCTGTTGGACTCAAAACGGCTGGACAGCCGCGTGTCCCCGAAGGTCACCAGGGTGTCGGCCGCAATGGCCACCTGGCCGGCTTTTTTCACAATCACCAATGTCGTCATGTGCTGCTCCGCTTGTGTGGGCTGGGGTGCCAGACCCTGAGGTTAACCGTCTGGCACCGCCGAGCTTTACAACAACACGCGGCGGAAGTCGCCCAAGATGTGGCCCAGGTAGGCGTTGAAGCGGGCAGCGGCCGCGCCGTCAATCACCCGGTGGTCCCAGGTCAGCGATAGCGGCAGCATCAACCGTGGCTCAAATTCCTTGCCGTTCCACACGGGCTCCATGGTGGACTTGCACACGCCCAAAATGGCCACCTCGGGCGCGTTGATGATGGGCGTGAAATAGCGCCCGCCAATGCCGCCCAGGCTGGAAATGGTGAAGGTGGCGCCACTCATTTCGGCCGGGCTCAACTTGCCCTCGCGCGCTTTTTTGGCGAGCTCGCCCATTTCTTGGCTGATTTGCAAAATGCCTTTTTTGTCGGCGTCTTTGATCACCGGCACCATCAGGCCGTTGGGCGTGTCGGCAGCAAAGCCGATGTGCCAGTAGCTTTTGTAAATGAGCGCATCGCCGTCCAGCGAGCTGTTGAACTCGGGGAATTTTTTGAGCGCCGCCACACAGGCCTTGATCAAAAAGGCCAGCATGGTGACTTTGACGCCGCTTTTTTCGTTGTCCTTGTTGGTCGCCACGCGAAAGGCTTCCAGGCCGGTGATGTCGGCATCGTCGTGGTTGGTGACGGCCGGAATCATGACGGCGTTGCGCAGCAGGTTGGCGCCGCTGATTTTCTTGATGCGGCTCATCTCCCGGCGCTCTATGGGGCCGAACTTGGCAAAGTCCACCTTGGGCCAGGGGATCAGGCCCAGGCCAGCGCCGTCACCGCCCGATGCGGGAGGCGCCTTGGCCGCTTGCGCCTGGGTCTGCACGGCGCCCGCCATCACGGCGCGCGTGAAGTTTTGCACATCGTCCTGCGTGATGCGGCCCTTGGGGCCAGAGCCTTGGAGCTCGGCCAGCGGCACGCCGAGTTCGCGCGCGAACTTGCGCACCGAGGGCGAGGCGTGTGGCAGGCCGGGCGCGGGGGTACCGGGCTGGTGGGCGGGGGTGGCCAGTGCCGCAGGGGCGCTGGGTGCCAGGGCTTGGCTTGCTGCAGCGGGTCCGGCTGGTGCAGTGGCCGGTGCGGTGGCTGGGGCAGGCGCTGCGGCCACGGCTGCGGTGGCTGGGGCAGGCGCTGCGGCCACGGCTGCGGCGGCTGGCACCAAGGCAGCGGCCACGTCCATCAAGGCGATCACGTCACCGATGTTGACCTTGTCGCCCATCTTCACGCGCAGCTCTTTGAGCACGCCCGCCGACGAGGAGGGTATTTCCATGGAGGCCTTGTCGGACTCCACGGTCAGCAGCGACTGCTCGGCCGCGATGGTGTCGCCCGGCTTGGCCAGCAGCTCAATGACGGCCACGTCTTTGAAGTCGCCGATGTTGGGCACGCGCACCTCCACGGTGCTCACCGCCTGAGCCCCTCCCCCACTGGGGGCGGGTTGGGGTGGGGGCGTGGTCGGTGCTTGTGCAGGGGCCACTGCCACCACCGCACCCTCAGAAGGCTTGGAAGAAGAAGCCTCCTCCAGCACCACGATCACCGAGCCTTGCTTGACCTTGTCGCCCAGCTTGACCTTGAGCTCCTTGACCACGCCCGCGTGGCTGGAGGGGATCTCCAT
>CANHKH010000436.1 GCA_947460165.1 Comamonadaceae bacterium | reverse complement strand
CTCGAAGGTGCCTTGCACGATGCCTTGGGTGCCGATGTAAATCCACGAGCCTGCGGTCATCTGCCCGTACATGAACAGGCCCTTGCGGGCGAGTTCGTTGACGTGCTCCCAGTTGGCCCACTTGGGCACCAGGTTGGAGTTGGCGATCAGCACACGCGGCGCGTTGGCGTGTGTCTTGAACACGCCCACCGGCTTGCCCGACTGAACGAGCAAGGTCTCGTCTTCGTTCAGGTCTTTGAGCGAGGCCAAAATTTGGTCAAAGCAGGCCCAGTCGCGCGCCGCGCGGCCAATGCCGCCGTAGACCACCAGGCTTTGCGGGTTCTCGGCCACTTCGGGGTCGAGGTTGTTTTGCAACATGCGGTAGGCGGCTTCGGTGACCCAGTTTTTGCAGGTCAAGGTGCTGCCGCGCGGGGCGCGCACCACGCGAGTTGGGTCCAAGCGGGGGTCGATGGCGGGGGTCATGAAGGACTCCTTGAGGGTGAATGTTGGAAATGGAAATGCTGCCCAGGCGTTCAGCGCACGCCGGGCAAAGGATCGCGTGTGTGTGGCGATGCGCACTGCAACAGGGCGCCGCTTTTGACCATGTCGATGGCCGCTTGCATGTCGGGCTGGATGTGGCGGTCGTCGCTCAGGTGCGCCACACGTGTGCGCAGCAAAGCCACGGCGGCGGCCAGGGGCGCACTGGTGCGCAGCGGCGCATGAAAATCGCAGCCCTGGGCCGCGGCCATCCACTCGATGGCGATGACCACCATGGCGTTGTCGGCCATGGGCAGCAGACGGCGTGCACCGTGCGCGGCCATGGACACATGGTCTTCTTGGTTGGCCGAGGTGGGGATCGAATCGACACTGGCCGGGTAAGCGCGTTGCTTGTTTTCGGACACGAGTGCGGCGGCGGTGACCTGCGGAATCATGAAGCCTGAATTGAGCCCCGGCTTGGGCGTGAGGAAAGCAGGCAGCCCCGACAGTGCAGGGTCCACCAACATGGCGATGCGGCGCTCGGCCAAGGAGCCGATTTCGCAAATGGCCATGGCGATCATGTCGGCGGCAAAGGCCACCGGCTCGGCGTGGAAGTTGCCGCCCGACAAGGATTCGTCGGTGTCGCTGAAGATCAGCGGGTTGTCGGACACGCCATTGGCTTCGGTCTCCAGCAATTGGGCGGCGTGGCCCAGCACATCGAAACACGCGCCCATGACCTGCGGTTGGCAGCGCAGGCAATACGGGTCTTGCACGCGCTCGTCGCCCAGCAAATGCGAGGCGCGAATGGCGCTGCCGCTGAGCAGCTGGCGCAGGGCCTCGGCGGTGGCGATCTGCCCACGGTGTTGGCGCAGGCGGTGGATGCGGGCGTCAAAAGGCGCGTCCGAGCCTTTGGCCGCATCGGTGGCCAAGGCCCCCGTGAGCAGCGCCGACTGGAACAAGCGCTCAGCCTCAAACAAACCGGCCAATGCATTGGCGGTGGAAAACTGCGTGCCGTTGAGCAGGGCCAGCCCTTCCTTGGGCCCCAGGGTCACGGGGGCCAGGCCCGCGCTGGCCAATGCTTGTTCGGCGGGCATGCGGCCTTGCGGTGTGTCGGCATCGCCCACCCCGATCATCACCGCCGTCATGTGGGCCAGCGGCGCCAGATCGCCCGAGGCCCCGACCGAGCCCTGACCGGGCACCACCGGGATGATGCCTTGGGCCAACATGGCTTCGAGCAACGCCAGCGTGGCTGGGCGAATGCCCGAAGCGCCTTGGGCCAGGCTGGCGATTTTGAGCGCCATCATCAGCCGGGTGATGGCCACCGGCGTGGCCTCGCCCACACCGGCGGCGTGTGAGAGCACGATGTTGCGTTGCAGGGTTTCCAGGTCTTCAGCGGGAATGCGCACACTGGCCAATTTGCCAAAGCCCGTGTTGATGCCGTACACCGGCTCGCCCTTGGCGACGATGCGGGCCACACTGTCGGCGCTGGCTTGAATGGCCGTGGCGCAAGCCGTGTCCAGCACCGGCACAGCGCCCCGGTAAATGGCGCACCAGTCGGCCAAAGGCACTTGGCTCGGAATCAATGTCAACAATGCAGGGGTCATGTTCAGGCTTGGGCTGTGGTCAATGGGCGTCGTACTTTGCGTCACCCTTTGAGGTCGAAGGGCAGTGTCAATGCATGCCCAAGTAGGCTTCAGTCAATTTGGGGTCGTTGCGGGCCGCTTCAGCGCTGCCTTGCCACACGGTGCTGCCCGACTCCAAGACACAGATGTGGTCGGCAATTTTCAAGACACGCTCGGTGTTTTGCTCCACCAACAGCACGGTCATGCCATCGCGCCTGAGCTGGGCGAGTGCTTGGTAGCAAAGGTCAATGATCTTGGGCATCAGCCCCAAAGACAACTCATCGATCATGATCAGGCGGGGGCGCGTCATCAGGGCGCGGCCAATGGCCAACATCTGTTGTTCACCACCCGACAAGTTGCCCGCCAGCGAGTTCAGGCGTTCGCCCAAGCGCGGAAACAAGGCCAGCACACGGTCTCGGTCATGGGTAAACACCTGAGCGGGCTGCACCATGCCCCCCACCCGCAGGTTGTCCTGCACGGTCAGGTCTTTGAACAAGCGACGGCCTTCGGGCGAGATGGCCAGGCCCAGGCGCACGCGCTCGGTGGGCCCCAGGCTTGAAATGTCTTGCCCGTCCCAATGGATGGCACCGCCTTGTTGTTGCACATGGCCTGCAATGCACATGAGCGTTGAAGACTTGCCCGCGCCATTGGCGCCCAAAAGCCCGGTGATGGTGCCCGGCTTCAAGGAAAGGGACAGGCCGTGCACGGCCTGAAATGCGCCGTAGCCGCAAGAAATGGAATTGAGTTCAAGCACCGTGTGTCTCCGCAGTGGCATGTCCTTGGGCTTCAGCGGCGCCCAAGGCATCACCGCCCAAATATGCTGCGCGCACGGCCGGATCGGCCATGACTTCGCGGGGATCGCCATCGCCAATTTTTTTGCCGTTGTCCAGCACAACCAGGCGTTGGCAAATGCGCATGACCTCGCCCAAGTTGTGTTCAATCAGCACAATGGTCAAACCCTGTTGGTTGATCTCGGCAATGGTGCTTGCCAGCGCACGCGCTTCCTGAGAGTTCAAACCGGCCAAGGGCTCATCGAGCAGCAGCAGCCGGGGTTTGAGCGCCAGCGCCCGCGCCAATTCCAAGCGCTTGAGAACACCCAGGGGCTGAATACCCGGGCTTTGCGCTGCCATGCTGGCGATGCCCACACGCGCCAATTCACTGTGGGCAATGGCCAGTTCGCGCTCGGTGGAGACATTGAGCAAGGCCCGCCAAGGACTGATGGTCTTGTCACTGGCCGCGGCCAGCGCTACGTTTTCTTGGATACTGATGTCACGCAAAGGCCGTACCAATTGCTGCGACAAGGACATCCCTTTTTGAATGCGTTTGTGAATGGGCAAACCGTTGAGCGATTCGCCGCCCAGCCACACACTGCCTTCGGTGGGTTGCACCACACCAATGATGGCGCGCATCATGGTGGTCTTGCCAGCGCCATTGGGG
>CANHKH010000435.1 GCA_947460165.1 Comamonadaceae bacterium | reverse complement strand
CATAATCTGGCCATGGCTTCAGACCAACTCTCGCCTTTGCTGTCCGACTTGCACCTGCTGACAGTGCTCTCGGACACCCGCAGCTTCACCGAGGCGGCGCGGCGCCTGGGGCTGTCCAAAGCCTCAGCCAGCATGCGCATCACTGAGCTAGAGCGCCAAGCCGGGGTGGCGCTGGTGCGCCGCACCACCCGCTCGGTGGGGCTGACAGAAGCCGGCCAGCAGCTGGTGGGCGAGCTGCAGCCAGCGTTTGAGCGCATCAGCGACAGCTACACCGCCGTGCGCGACCTGGTGGGCGCCCCGCGCGGGCTGATCCGCCTGACCGCCCCGGTGGCCCTGGGCCGTCAGCACCTGGCCGGGCGCGTGGCCGAGTTCTTGACGCGTTTTCCCGACATTCGCATCGACCTGGAGCTGACCGACCGCTTTGTCAACCTGGCCCAAGAAGGCTTTGACCTGGCCGTGCGCCACACCAGCACCCCGCCCGACACCCATGTGGCCTGGCCTTTGTGCGAGACCCGCTCCCTGTTGATGGCCAGCCCCGACTACCTGGCCAGGCGCGGTGTGCCCCAGCACCCCAGCGAGTTGGCCGCGCACGACTGCCTGCTTTACCTGGGCGGCCAACGCGGGCAATGGACTTTTGCCCGGCAGGCCACAGGCAGGCGCCGCAGCGATGAGGAGAAAGTGGGCGTGAACCTGTCTCCTAAATTGCGTGCCAACAACAGCGAGGTGCTGCGCGAGGCCCTGCTGGCTGGCCTGGGCATTGGTCTCTTGCCCGACTTCAGCTTGCCGTCTGAACACGGCCTGGCGGGACGGCCCCAATTGGTGCCGGTGCTCGCCGACTGGCAGGTGCAGGGCTTTTTTGGCGACCGCATCTACGCCTTGCGCCCCTGGTCGCCCCAAGTGCCTGCGGCGGTGCAGGCCCTGGTGGCTTTTTTGCGTGAGAGTTTTTCAACAGGTCTCTAGGGCGGGCGCAGCCGTCGCCCGACTGACACATCTGCAGCCGATAATCGCCAAATGCAAGAACGTTGGAAACCCAGTGTCACCGTGGCCGCCATCATTGAGCGCCAGCAAGACGGCCAAAGCCAATTCATGCTGGTGGAAGAGCTCACCCGCGACGGCCTCAAGCTCAACAACCCGGCCGGTCACCTGGACCCGGGCGAAAGCCCTATTGAAGGCTGCGCCCGCGAAGCCCTGGAAGAAACCGCCCACCTGTTCCAGCCCACGGCCTTGGTGGGCGTGTACCTCTCACGCTTTGAAAAGCAGTCCCTGGACGGCTCGCCCCCCGAGGACATCACCTACCTGCGCTTTGCTTTTTGCGGCGAACTGGGCCAGTTGCAAGCCGGCCGCGAACTCGACGAAGGCATTGTGCGCACGGTCTGGATGACGCCCGACGAGATCCGTGCCTGCGCCGACCGCCACCGCAGCCCGCTGCTGGTGCGTTGCATGGACGACTACTTGGCGGGCAAGCGCTTTCCGCTGGGCTTGGTCACCACGGACGTGAGCGTGTACGAGATGGGGCAGCTGCAGCAGGCCTGAGCCCCCAAGCTACTGCTTTTTGGGAATCATCCTGCGCTCAAGCACATTGCCGCTGATGGTGGCCGCGCCATCAGAGATCAAATGCATCAACATGGGCGCGACCTCTTGCGGCTCGGACACGCCCAGCGAGTTTTGATACATGGCCACTTCTTGCGGCGAGGCGCTGTCGGTGAACAAGGGCGTGTTGGTGATGCCAGGCGAGACAGCGTTGATGCGCACGCCGTGGTCTTTGAGCTCCATGGCTGCGGACTTGACCAGCGCAATCAACCCGGCCTTGGAGGCGCCATAGGCGGTGGCGCCCGGCCAGCCTTGGGTCGCCAGGCCCGAGGTGAACACCACCATGGCGCCGTAGCGCTGCTGCTTCATCACCGGAAACAGCGCCCGCACCAGGTAAAAAATACCGATCAGGTTCACATCCATGTGGCGCTGCCAGTCCGCATCGCTCATGGCTTCCACAGAGATGCGCTGTTGAATGCCGCTGGCCAACACGGCCGCGTCAATGCGGCCCAAGCGGCTGTGTTGCGCTTGCACATAGGCGTTGACGGCGGCCGAGTCTGTGATGTCCAGCTGTGCCACCTCACAGCGGGGGTGATGAAGCTCGGTCAAGGCCTGCACCCGGAT
Source organism: Comamonadaceae bacterium (assembly GCA_947460165.1). Classification (GTDB taxonomy): domain Bacteria; phylum Pseudomonadota; class Gammaproteobacteria; order Burkholderiales; family Burkholderiaceae_C; genus Polaromonas. Next base: position 1,379 of record CANHKH010000435.1, on the reverse strand, counting down.
GTCGCTGGCCAGCACCGTGGCACCGGCCTCCAGGCAGGCGCGCGTCATGGCCAAGCCTATGCCTGAGCCGGCGCCAGCCACCAAGACCACACGCCCAGAAAAATCGTAGTTCACTTTCATGGTGGGTCCTTGCATTTAACGGGCGGTGTATCCACCATCGACCAGCATGTCCGCTCCCGTCATGAAAGACGACGCATCACTGGCCAAATAAAGCGCAGCCATGGCGATTTCATGGGCGGTTCCCAGCCGCCCGCTCAGGTGCAAAGGCGCCAGCACTTCGCGCGCCTGCGCCATGGAGCCAAAGCGCAGCACCATGCGGTCTGTTTCGATGGCGCCCGGCGACAAGGTGTTCACGCGTATGCCCTCGCTTGCATGGTCAATGGCCATGGCGCGGGCCAGGTTGAGCAGCCCCCCCTTGATGGCGCAATACACAGCGCGCCTGGAGGAGCCCACATGCCCCAGCTGTGAGCCGATCAGCACCACCGAGCCGCCACCGCTGCGCGCCATCACCGGAATGGCGGCCTTGCTCACCAAAAAAGCGCCGGTCAGGTTGACCGCCATCGCATGGTTCCAGTCCGCCAACGAGGTATCGACCACCGTGCCACTGGGATCGGCCGCGGCTGCCCCATGGACCAGCACATGCAGCTGTGGCGAGTGCGCCTGCAATTGAGCGAGCGCGGCCTGGGTTTGCTCTTCGCTAGACACATCGGCGACCAAGGCCATGGCTTGGCCTTGTTCTTGATGAATCAAGGCCACTGTCTCTTGCAGCCCTTGTGCATGGCGGTCCAGGCAAGCCACCCAGGCGCCGGCCTGGGCCAGGGTGCAGGCAATGGCCCGACCTATGCCCTGCCCGGCGCCTGTGACCAAGGCGGTTTTGCCCTGCAGAGAAAAACCTTCCAAGACGGATCGACTTGCCATGAAATCTCCAAATTCAAGGGTGGCACAGCCTGGCCATGCACCCCCGCCTGGAGGCGCACACGTGCATGAGGCTGGGCTGAGGAGGTTACCCCAGAAACTTGGGCCCCCAAGATGCGTGGCGATGCAGGATGGATGCGCCCGCCAGCGCCAAAGGGCAGGACTGGTTGGCGCATTTGCAGCCCGCTGTGGGGCTTGGCGCCATGGGATTTGCGACAATAAATTTTGATTTAACCACCGAGAAAAGAGACAAGAATGAAAGCCTGGATGCTGGACACCACAGATTTGTCGCTGAGCCAGCAAGAGATGGCCCAGCCCGAGCCAGGGCCTCAGCAAATGCGCATTCGCGTTCGCAGTGCGGCCATGAACCGGGGCGAGTTTGTGCACCTGCCCAAGCAGGCGGCGCGTTTCAAGGTGGCGGGCATAGAGGCCGCCGGGGTGGTCGAAGCGGTGGGCGAAGGCGT
>CANHKH010000434.1 GCA_947460165.1 Comamonadaceae bacterium | reverse complement strand
GCACGGTCAGCGTCTTGATCTCTTGCTCGCGCATTAGGTCAATTTTTTGGTGCAGCAGCTCGATTTCCAACTCCGCTTTGACATTGACCTCGTAGTCGTTGCCCGCTTGCAGGCGGTCGACCTGGGCCTGGCGGTTTTGGCTCATCATGATGGCCGGGGCGGTGTAGGCGGCCTGAAATGACAAAACCAGGTTCAACAAAATAAAGGGATACGGGTCCCAGCCCTTCGCACCGCCCAAGAGGTTGTAGCTGATCCACACCAAGATGATCAGGCTTTGGCCCACAATGAAAGGCCAAGAGCCCATGGTGTTGGCCACTTGGTCGGCCACGCGTTGGCCCAGAGTCAAGACAGGTGTGGCCTCAGGCAAGCGGGGCGCCTGCTTGATGCGATGCTGTTTGCGGTGCTGCCGCAGTTGCTTGAGCAGTTCAGCGTCGCGCTCAGCGGCAGACTGAACTAAATCGCGTGCTTGGTCCATGACATGCTCCTTGAGGGCATTGTCAAGCTGCATGCAGCAGCGCAGCGTCAGCCGTCAGCCCAAGCAGCGCCTGGCGTTGTGCCAAATTTGCATCCATGGGCTGTGGGCCTTGATGTCGCCCGGCGTCCAGCTCATCTGCACGTTGCGAAACACCCGCTCAGGGTGCGGCATCATGGCCGTGAAGCGGCCGTCGGCGGTGGTCACCGCCGTCAGGCCACCCGGGCTGCCATTGGGGTTGAAGGGGTAGGTCTCGGTGGGCTGGCCTAAGTTGTCCACAAAGCGCATGGCAGGCAGCACCTGGGCCGCGTTGCCGCGCCGCGCAAAGTTGGCAAAGCCCTCGCCGTGGGCCACGGCAATCGGCAAACGCGCGCCGGCCATGCCCTTGAAGAACAAGCTCGGGGAATCCAGCACCTCCACCAAACCCAGGCGGGCCTCAAAGCGCTCGCTTTGGTTGGTGGTAAATCGCGGCCAGGCCTGGGCGCCAGGAATGATGTCGGCCAGTTCGGCAAACATTTGGCAGCCGTTGCACACGCCCAGGCCAAAGGTGTCTGGGCGGGCAAAAAAGGACTTGAACTGCTCGGCCAAGCGCTCGTTGAACACAATGGAACGCGCCCAGCCTATGCCCGCACCCAGGGTGTCGCCGTAACTAAAACCGCCGCAGGCCACCACACCGGCAAAGTCGGCCAGGCTCACGCGCCCGGTTTGCAGGTCGGTCATGTGCACGTCCACCGCCTCAAAGCCCGCCAAGGTAAAGGCGTAGGCCATTTCCACATGCGAATTGACGCCTTGCTCGCGCAAAATGGCCACGCGTGGGCGCTGGCCTGTGGCGACGACCGGGGTGAGCGCAAAGCCTGGCGGCAAGTGCACATGCAGGCCCGGATTCGCAGGCTCGCCCACGCTGGCATGCTCGGCATCGGCGCAGGCCGGGTTGTCGCGCTGCTGGCAAATTTTCCAGCTCACTGCGTCCCAGACTTGGTGCAGGTCTTGCAGCGGGGCGCTGAAGACACACTTGGTGTCGCGCCAAATTTCAAGCTTGCCTTTGCCCACGTCCAGCGGGGCGTGCGCAGGCCGGGTTTTGCCAATGAAATGGCTGTGTTTGGACAAGCCGTGCTCGCGCAGCAACTGCATGACCTCGTTGCGCACCGCCGTGCGCACCTGAATGACCGCGCCCAACTCCTCGTTGAACAGGGCTTTGAGCGTGAGCTCTTGGCGCCTGGCCTGCACTTGCGTGGTCCAGTTTTTACTGTCACCGGTGTCCATGCGGCTGTCGCTGATGCCGTCGCCTTCCACCAGCAGCATGTCCACGTTCAGGGCCACACCCACTTGGCCGGCAAAAGCCATTTCGGCCACGGTGGCCAGCAGGCCGCCGTCGCTGCGGTCGTGGTAGGCCAGCAGATCGCCGCGCTGGCGCAGCGCGTTGATGGCAGCCACCAAACTGACCAGGTCTTGCGCGTGGTCCAGGTCGGGCACGGCGCCGCCTTCTTTGTCCAGCGTCTGGGCCAGCACCGAGCCGCCCATGCGCGCCTGGCCACGGCCCAGGTCAATCAAGATGAGGGTGGTGTCGGCCTCGCTGCGGTCCAGCTGCGGCGTGAGCGTGCCCCGCACGTCGGCCAGGGTCACAAAGGCGCTGACGATGAGCGAGACCGGCGAGGTGACTTTTTTGGCCTGCTCATCGCCCTGCCACACGGTGCGCATGGACAGCGAGTCTTTGCCCACGGGAATGGAAATGCCCAGCGCCGGGCACAGTTCCAAACCCACGGCCTGCACCGTGTCGAAGAGGGCCGCGTCTTGGCCGGGCTCGCCGCAGGCGGCCATCCAGTTGGCCGAGAGCTTGACGCGGGACAGCTCCATGGGCGCGGCCAGCAAGTTGGTGATGGCCTCGGCCACCGCCATGCGGCCAGACGCGGGCGCATTGAGCACGGCCAATGGCGTGCGCTCGCCCATGCTCATGGCCTCGCCCGCAAAGCCATGGTGGTCGGCCAGGGTCACGGCGCAGTCGGCCACAGGCACCTGCCAGGGGCCGACCATTTGGTCGCGGTGTGTGAGGCCGCCCACCGTGCGGTCGCCAATGGTGATGAGAAAGCGCTTGGACGCCACCGTGGGGTGGGACAGCGTTTGGATGACGCAGGTTTGCAACTCCAGGCCCGAGAGGTCCAGGGGCTTGATCTCTGGCGTGATGCGCTGCACGTCGCGACGCATTTTGGGCGGTTTGCCCAGCAACACGTTCATGGGCATGTCCACGGGCGCGGCTTGGTCGCCGTCGACCAGCTGCAGCTGCTTGTCGTCGGTGGTCACGCCCACCACCGCAAAGGGGCAGCGCTCGCGCTCGCAAAAAGCGCGGAACGTGGCCAGCGACTCGGGGGCCACGGCCATCACATAGCGCTCTTGGCTCTCGTTGCTCCAAATTTCTTTGGGCGAGAGGCCACTTTCTTCCAAAGGCACGGCGCGCAGGTCAAAGCGGGCGCCCTGCCCTGCATCGTTGACCAGCTCAGGGAAGGCATTGGACAAGCCACCCGCGCCCACGTCGTGGATGGCCAAAATCGGGTTGGCCGCGCCCAGCTGTGCGCAGTGGTTGATGACTTCTTGCGCCCGGCGCTCAATTTCAGGGTTGCCGCGTTGCACCGAGTCAAAGTCCAACTCGGCCGCGTTCACGCCCGAGGCCATGGAACTGGCGGCACTGCCGCCCATGCCAATCCTCATGCCGGGCCCGCCCAATTGAATGAGCAGCGTGCCCGCCGGAAAGCGGATTTTGTGGGTGAGCTGCGCGTCAATCGTGCCCAGGCCGCCCGCGATCATGATGGGCTTGTGGTAGCCCCAGCGCTGGCCGCCCGCGGTTTGCTCGTACTCGCGAAAGTAGCCATTGAGGTTGGGCCGGCCAAACTCGTTGTTGAAGGCCGCGCCGCCCAGCGGGCCTTCGGTCATGATTTGCAGGGCGCTGGCCATGTGGGCGGGTTTGCCAAAGGCGGTGTCAAACAAGCGCGAGACGGTAAAACCCGTGAGGCCCGCCTTGGGTTTGGAGCCCCGGCCGGTGGCGCCCTCGTCGCGAATTTCACCGCCCGCCCCT
>CANHKH010000433.1 GCA_947460165.1 Comamonadaceae bacterium | reverse complement strand
CTCAATGTGCTGATTGCCTTTGTGCCTGCCGTGGTCCTGGGCTTGTTGCTGGGCAAAGCCATCAAGGCGCACCTGTTCACGCCGGTGGTGGTGGCCAGCAGTTTCATTGTGGGCGGCTTCATTATTTTGTGGGCCGAAGCCAGGCACAAAAAACGGCCTGAACTGGCTCGCGTGGACTCGGTGGACGACATGAGCCCGCTGGACGCGCTCAAAATCGGCTTGGTCCAGTGCCTGGCCATGGTGCCAGGCACCAGCCGCAGCGGCGCGACCATCATTGGCGGCATGCTGCTGGGCTTGTCCCGGCGCGCCTCTACTGATTTTTCGTTCTACCTGGCCATCCCCACGCTCATTGGCGCGGGCGCTTACAGTCTCTACAAAGACAGGGCCTTGCTGTCCGTGGCCGACGTGCCCATGTTCGCCGTGGGCCTGGTGTTTGCCTTTTTGAGCGCTTGGTTGTGCATACGCTGGCTCTTGCGCTATGTGGCGGCGCACAGCTTTGTGCCCTTTGCCTGGTACCGAATCGTTTTTGGCTTGGTGGTGCTGGTGACCGCGCACTTTGGCTGGGTCAGTTGGTCGGCTTGAACTGAGCGGCACATCTTGTGGGAGCCGGCCTGCCGGCGAATGTTCGCCTGAGGTGATGCCTGTCGACGGGCATGATTCGCTTGCAGGCCAGCTCCCACAAAAACAAAAGGGCAGGATCCTTGTAGGTGCCGGTTTGACGGCGTGTGCCTGGCGGCGCGCTCAGCGCCCCAGGCTCATCAGGTTGAGCAAGCTCGCTTCTATGGCGGCGGCGGCGGTCTCGGGCTTTTCCATGGGGAAAAGGTGGCTGCCGTCCAGGGTCATCATGCGGCCTTGGGTGATGCGCTGGGTCAGCGCTTGGCCCACTTGCCGCATCTCCAGCGAGTGCGTGGCGCCTATGAAGCTGGCGGGGCAACTCAAGGGGTGGCGTGCGAGCAAGGCTTCGAGGTTGTGCGGCAAGGCGTTGTAAATGGCGGTTTCCACGTCGCGGTCGAAGCTGAGCACGCGCTGGCCCGCGTGTTTGGCATCTTCGCTGCCGGCCTCGCGCGTGCCATGGTTCACATAGTCGTGCAGCACCCGGGGGTCCCAGCTGGCGAAAATCTTTTTGGAGGCAAAGTGCGCGTGCACCTCCTCCAAGCTGTGCCAGGCTTGCTTGCGCTTGCGGCTCACCGCCCCTGGCGAGACCGAGCCCACCAGCCTGGCCCGCTTGACCACGCTCAAGGCGGCGGCTTTCCAGCCGCCCAAGAGCGGGGAGTCGAGCATGACCACGCCGCGCACGGCGTGGCCGCCCAGCTGGGGGTGGCGGGCGGCGCACATGAGGCTTAAAAAACCGCCCAGCGAGTGGCCCACCAAAAACACGCCTTGTCCGGCTTGCTGGGCCTGCTCTCCAGCAAAGTCGGCCAGCTGCTGCACCAAATGCGGCCAGTTGCTGGTCACCGGGTAGCGCGCGTCGTGCCCAAATTTTTCAATGGCAGCAATGTGAAAACCGCGCTTGCGCAGGGCCTGCAGCATCACGCCATAGGTGCTGGCGCCAAAACTGTTGCCATGCGAAAAAACCAGCAAAGGAGAGGAAGGGGCGGTCAAATCAGCTTTTCGTTGGGGTTGTGGATTTTGCGCATGTCGGCATGGCGCTCGGCGGGCATTTTCAAGGGGGTCTCGGTGTGCGAGTCGTCCCACACCGGGTCCTCAATGCTGTCGAACACCTGGCGCAGCTTGTGCCCCCAGCTGTTGTGCATCATGCGGTAGTAGGGGTTGTTTTGGTCAATGCACACCAGCTTGTCGCTGTGCAACTGGTCGCATTCGTAGACCACCAGGTCCAGCGGAAAGCCCACCGAGAGGTTGGATTTCATGGTCGAGTCCATGGACACCAAGGCGCATTTGGCGGCTTCTTCCAGCGGCGTCTCAGGCGTGATCACACGGTCCAGCACCGGTTTGCCGTACTTGGATTCGCCCACCTGAAAGTAAGGGGTCTCGGTGGTCGCTTCTATAAAGTTGCCGGCCGAGTACATCTGGAACAAGCGCATGCCCTCGCCCTGGATTTGCCCGCCAAACAGCATGGAGACATTGAAGTCCACGTCCGCTTGCCGCAGCGCCTGGGCGTCGCGCTCGTGCACGCGCCGCACGGCCGAGCCCAGCACGCGGGCGGCGTCAAACATGCTTTTGGCGTTCCAAATGGTCAGCGGCTCCTCGCTGCCCGCATCTTGCAGTTGTTCCACCTGCAAAATTTCGCGCACCGACTGCGAAATCGACAAGTTGCCCGCCGACAGCAGCACCATGAAGCGGTCGCCTGGCCGCTCGTACACAATGGTTTTGCGGAAGGTGGAAATATGGTCCAGGCCCGCGTTGGTGCGGGAGTCTGACAAAAACACCAGTCCGGCGTTGAGCTTGATGGCGACACAGTAAGTCATGCGAGGTCAGGCCGGGGGGCGGCCACTTTTTTGAGTTGATACAACAGGTCCAGCGCTTCACGGGGAGTGAGCGCGTCAGGGTCTATGCGGCCCAAGGCTTGCTCCAAGGCGCTGGGCTCGGGCGTGGCGGCCACAGGCGGCGGGGCAAACAAGTCCACCTGGGCTTGCGCGTGATGTTGCGATTGTTCCAGCGCTTGCAGCGCGTGGCGCGCGTGTTGTACCACCGGGCCGGGCACACCCGCCAAGCGCGCCACGGCAATGCCGTAGCTGCGGCTGGCCGGACCTGGCTCGATGTGGTGCATGAACACAATGTCGGCGCCCGACTCCACCGCACTCACATGCACGTTCACCGCCGCATGGTGTTTGGCCGGAAATTCGGTCAGCTCAAAGTAGTGCGTGGCAAACAGCGTGAAGGCCTGCACCTTGTTGTGCAGGTGCGCGGCAATGCCGCCGGCCAGGGCCAGGCCGTCAAAGGTGGAGGTGCCCCGCCCAATTTCGTCCATCAGCACCAGCGAATGCGGGGTGGCGGCGTGCAAGATTTGCGCGGCCTCTGTCATCTCCAGCATGAAGGTGGACTGCGCGTTGGCCAGGTCGTCGGCCGAGCCTATGCGCGTGTGAATGGCGTCAATCGGCCCCAAGCGGCAGGCGGCAGCCGGCACATAAGAGCCCATGCTGGCCAGCAGCACGATCAGCGCGACCTGCCGCATGTAGGTGGACTTGCCGCCCATGTTGGGGCCGGTGATGACCTGCATGCGGGTTTTGCCGCTCAAGTGGCAGTCGTTGGCAATGAAGTCGCCCGAGCCCAGCTCGGCCAGGCGCGCCTGGACCACCGGGTGGCGGCCTTGCGAGATGTCTATGCAGGGCTCGCGCACAAACATGGGCGCGCACCAGTTCAGCGTGAGCGAGCGCTCGGCCAAGGCGGCCAGCGCGTCCAGCGTGGCCATGGCGCGGGCCACGCGAATGAGCGCGGGCACATGGGCTTGCAACGCATCCAGCAGGCCCTCGTACAAGAATTTTTCTCGGGCCAGCGCCCGCTCCTGGGCCGACAAGGCTTTGTCTTCAAAGGCCTTGAGCTCGGGCGTGATGAAGCGCTCGGCGTTTTTCAGCGTCTGGCG
>CANHKH010000432.1 GCA_947460165.1 Comamonadaceae bacterium | reverse complement strand
GGTGGTCGCGCGGCCCTTCAAACTGGCCTGCACTGCCCTGCCCTCCTCAATGAGCAACTGCAGTTGGCGATAGCGCGCCAGCCGTGGGCCGCCCACGGCCACGGCGCGCTCAATGGCCTGCGCCGCCTCGCCCCATCTTTTTTGTTCCGCCCGCACCTGCGCCAAGTTGTTCCAGGCATCGGCAAAGTCAGGCGCCAAGCGGGTGGCGGCCTCAAAAGCGTCACCTGCCTGTGCCAACTGACCTTGTGCGTAATGGGCATTGCCCTGGCCCAGCCAGGCGGCAGGCTCGGCCGGCCAGGCCTTGACCGCTGTGGCGTAGGCCTGCCCGGCGGCCTCAGGCTGGACCCGCTCCATGGCGGCGGCCGATTGCAACCAAGGCATGGCTTGGGCCTGAGCGGGCAGCTGCGTGGGCGGCAGCGCCACCATGGCCCAGTGCTGGCTGCGCGCCCAGGTGCGCTCAAAGGTGTGCAGCGACATGGCCATGCGCTCTTGGCGCCCGGAATGCAGCACGATGGTTTGGCCAGGCAGGTCGTAGCCCACCACCACCGCGTAGTGCCACAGCGGCACCCAAGGCAGCGAGAGGTTGAGCAACACCACCACGGGCTGGCCCGCTGCCACTTGGCGCAGCAGGGCGTGCAGCTGGGGCTCCAGGGTCAGGGCCACCAAGCCCTGGCGCCTGGCGGTGACCAGCATTTCAATTTGCAAAGAGCCTTGTCTGTCAGGCAAAAAAACCTGAGGCTTGAGCTCGTCGGGTGTGAGCGCCAAGCCCGCAAACTGCGCCACCATGGCCAGTGCGGCTGGGCCGCACTGGAACTCGTCTTGCGGGAAGAAAGGCACCCTCCCAAGCTCGGCCACGGCTGGCACATCGTTGGGGCGCTCGCGTTGCAGGCCGGCCAGCTGAGGCGTGGCGCAGCCGCCCAGCAGCACCAGCCCAACCAGCACCGCCAGACCCCACAGCCTGGGCCACAGCGGCCGCCCCTGCCTTGCCCTCAGAGCCATGCTTGCCTGGGCCATGCTTGCCTGCCCCATGCCTTAGCGCATGGTGCGGGTGAAGGGAAAGACCTTGGTCAGGCCCAGCACGTCGGTGATCAAGAGCACCACAAACAACACCAAGAAAAAGCCCAGCACGTCGGCACCAGCGGCGGGGGCCTGGTCGATGTGCAGGGCCAGCTGTGACACCTCGTCTTGGCTCAAAGCACGAACGCGTTCGGTGGCCGCCTCGGGGCTGACGCCGCGGGACTGCAGCGCTGCGCGCACGTCCTCGCGCTGCATGAATGCATCGACCTTCTCGCGCTCGGCCGCCGCCGCCGTCGAGGTCAGGGCTTCTTCGGTGCCCACCAGCCCAGCATGGGCTGTCAGGGGAAGGCCCATCAAGGTGGTGCTGGCGATCAGCACGGAGGCAATCAGGCGTTTGAAGCAATGCATGGCAATTCCTAGGCAGAGGTTGGACAACGCTCTCGCGCCGGCGAACCGGTCAAAGAATGCGAAAGCGAACCCCAAGGTAAGGCCTGGACGCGGTCGGCGTCAATTTCGATTACGTTTTGAGCGCAAATAAAACAGACAGAAACCCCAAGGCCGAGCAAGTCTGGCCCGGCCGCAGCCCTCCGGGGCTCAGCCGAGCTGCCGGATCTCGGCCACGCGCATCACAATGGCTTGGCGGTCCAGCGCGTCAGAGGCGTGCGCCAGGTAGGTTTCCAAGTCGCTGAGCGCGCGGCGAGGCTGGCCTTGGGCGGCCCAGGCCAGGCCCCGGTCGCGGTAGTCTGGCCAAGACCTTGGTTGCACCAGCACCAGCCGATCAAGCACCGCAATCAGCCGCACCCAGTCTTGCTGGGACTGGTGAATTTCCTTGAGGTTGCGCAACATGCGGGCAATGATCTCGCGCGGCGCAGCAGCCTGCAGGTACAAGCCCATGGGAGCCTCAAAGTCGTCAACCAAGCCGCTGCGCTGGCGGTAGGGTTCAAGCCGCTCGCTCAGCTCCTCGCGGCTGAGCGACTGACCCGTGAACGGGTCCATCACCACCTGCCCTTTGGGCAGGTTGACCTTGACCATGAAGTGCCCCGGAAAAGACACCCCCTTGGCCTGCAGCCCCAAACCCGTGGCCAGCTCCAGCCACAGCACGGCCAGAGTGATGGGAATGCCGCGCCGCGTTTTCAGCACCGCGTTGATGTAACTGTTGTCCGGGTCGTAGTAGTCGTTGAGGTTGCCGCCAAAGCTCAAGTCTCTGAAGAAGAACTGGTTGAGCAAGCGCAAGCGCTGCAGAGCCGGGGCGTCTGGCGGCAGGCGGCGCTTGAGGCGGGCCAGCAACTGGTCGACATCGCCCAGCACCTGCTGGACATCGAGGTCGGGGTACTCGTCTTGGGCCAGGCAAACAGCCGCCTCCAAGAGCGGAAAGTGCTCATCGCTTTGGACCAAGCTGGAAAAATACCCCAGCGGTGAGGGCACATCAAAGTTCAAACGCATGCCCAATACTTTCTCACAATTTCAGGCCAGCCCTGGGCAGATTCCGTGCAAGCACTTGTTGGCCCTGGGGCTGCGAGGCTTTAGCGCCCCAACAATCGGCGAAAGTTCAGACCCACCAGCCTAAGGGTGCCAAAGTAAATCAGCGCCGAGCCAGCGAGCACCGCCGCCAACAGCCCCAGGCGCAGCCCAGGCTGGCGGCGCAATGCAGTCCAGTCCCAGCCCTGGGCGCAGGCGGCCAAAAACAGCCCCAACAAGGTGCTGGCCAAGACCACTTGGCCAGCAAAGCGCAGCCAGCCGGGCTGCGGGCGGTAACTGCCGCGCTGGAGCAGGCCCAGCAACAACCACAGCGCATTGAGCAAGGCGCCCACGCCAATCGACAAGGCCAGGCCCGCATGCGCCAGCCAGGGCACGAAGACCAAATTGAGCAGCTGGGTGATGACCAACACAGCCACCGCAATCTTGACCGGTGTTTTGATGTCTTGGTTGGCATAAAACCCAGGCGCCAGCACTTTGATGGCCACCAGGCCCAACAGCCCCAGGCCGTAGCCCCTGAGCGCGATGGTGGTCATGGCCACGTCACGCTCACCAAAGGCGCCATAGTGGTAGAGCGTGGCCACCAGCGGCTCGGTGAACAGCAGCAAGGCCACCGCACTGGGCAGGCCCAGGGCCAGCACCAGGCGCAAGCCCCAGTCCAGCATGCCCGAATACTTGTCGGGCTCGCCCGCCGCGCGGGCAGCCGCCAGCTGCGGCATGAGCACCACGCCCAGGGCCACCCCCAACATGGCGGTGGGAAACTCCATGAGCCGGTCGGCAAAGCTCAGCCAACTCACACTGCCCACCTGCAGGTGCGAGGCAATTTGCGTGTTGATCAGCAGCGAAATTTGCGCCACGCTCACCCCCAGCAGCGCGGGCAGCATGAGTGCGGCTATGCGCCGGGTGCCCCCGTCGGACCAGGCCTGGCGCACGCCAGATGGGCCCAAGGCCACACGCGGCAACAGGCCCAGCCGCAGCAAGGCCGGAATCTGCACGGCCAGCTGCAGCGCGCCGCCCAGCATCACCCCGCCAGCCAGGGCGTAAATGGGC
>CANHKH010000431.1 GCA_947460165.1 Comamonadaceae bacterium | reverse complement strand
GGCTTGCTCATGCCAAAGTTGCGCAGGCCACGCTCTTTGGTGTCGCGGCCTTTTTGCTGGCCCAGCACCATGCAGGCCGTGCCGTTGAAGCGGGCCAGGCCGCCGACGATGCTCAGGTCGTCGGCAAAGTGGCGGTCGCCATGGAGTTCGACGAAATCGGTGAAGATTTCGTTGAGGTAGTCCATGGTGTAGGGCCGCTCGGCATGGCGCGCGATCTTGGTGATTTGCCAGGCGCTGAGGTCGCTGTAAATGTCTTTGGTGAGCTGCTGGCTTTTTTTGGCGAGTTGATCGATCTCCACAGAGATGTCAACGGCCGACTCGGTCTGCACATAGCGCAGCTCTTCAATTTTTTCCTCGAGGTCGGCAATGGGTTGCTCAAAGTCGAGAAATGTTTTTTTAGCCATGGCCTGATCCTTCAATGTGGGGTGAACGGGTAAGGCAACCCGCCAAGCCCCGCTCAATACTCAACCGGCAAGGGGTCCAAAGAGCGCCAAATATACCAAGTTGCCACGGTGCAATAAGGCGCCCAGGCGCGGGCCACCTCGCGGGCATCGCTGCGGCTGACGGCTTCACCTGAAAAATAACTGCGGCTGATGCCGTTGATCAGGCCCACATCGTCGAGCGGCAAGACGTTGGGCCGCATCAGGTAGAAGATGAGAAACATCTCGGCGGTCCAGCGGCCTATGCCGCGAATGGCCACCAACTCGGCAATGATGGCCTCGTCGTCCATGGTCTCCCAGCCCTTGACGTGCACAGCGCCACCGTCAAAGTGCAGGGCCAAATCCACCAGGTACTCCACCTTGCGGGCCGACAAACCGGCGGCGCGCATGTCATCGACCTTGAGCTTGAGCACCTGGGAGGGCGTCATCTCACGGGGCAGGCAGGCGAATTTGTCCCACACGCTTTGCGCGGCCTTGACCGAGATTTGCTGGCCCACAATGCTGCGCGCCAGCGTCACAAACGGGTCGCCACGGGACTGCAGGCAAGCCTGGCCGAACTGGGGAATCAAGCGCTTCATGACCCGGTCTTTTTGCACCAGGTGTTTGCAGGCTTCGGCCCAGTAATCGGGCACGGTGGTGGAGGCAGTGGCCGCCTCGGCCAATTCCGCGCGGGCGGGCCCGGTTTTGGCGACTGTTTTCATGCCTTGGCCACCCAGCTCGTGCCCTGGGGGGAGTCTTTGAGCTCTATGCCACTGGCCAACAGCGCTTGGCGGATGCGGTCGGCCTCGCTGAAGTTTTTGCTGGCCTTGGCGGCGGCGCGCTGGGCGATCAGGGCCTCAATGTCGGCGGCTTCAAGCACCACCCCGGCCTGCAAAAAAGCAGCTGGCTCGCCCTGCAACAGGCCCAGCGTGGCGCCCAGGGCCTTGAGCAGCCCGGCCTGCTCTGCGGAGCGGTTGCGGTTGACCTCGCCAGCCAGATCAAACAGCACGGCCACGGCCTCGGGCGTGCCAAAGTCCTCGTCCATGGCCGCCTTGAAGCGGGTCGCGTGGGGCTCGTGCCAATCAATGTGCACCTGCGCGGGGGGCACCAACTGCAAAGCCGTGTACAGCCGCTTGAGCGAGGCGCGCGCGTCGTTCAGGTGAGCGTCGCTGTAGTTGAGCGGGCTGCGGTAGTGCGCACGCGCAATGAAAAAGCGCAGGGTCTCCGAGTCGTAGCTTTGGAGCACGTCGCGTATGGTGAAAAAGTTGTCCAGGGACTTGGACATTTTTTCGTTGTCGATGTTGACAAAGCCGTTGTGCATCCAGACCTTGGCCAAGGGCACGCCGTGGGCGCCTTCGCTTTGGGCAATCTCGTTGTCGTGGTGCGGAAAAGTCAAATCGGCTCCGCCCCCGTGGATGTCAAAGGTCTGACCCAGCAAGGCGCAGGCCATGGCCGAGCACTCAATGTGCCAACCTGGTCGGCCCGGGCCATAGGGGCTGTCCCATTGCGCGTCGGCCGGCTCGGTGGGCTTGGCCGCTTTCCACAGCACAAAGTCCAAAGGGTCTTCTTTGCCCTCGGCCACGGCCACGCGCTCGCCCGCGTGCAACTCGTCCAGCGTCTTGCCCGACAGCTTGCCGTAGCCCGGGAAACGGCGCACCGCGTAGTTCACATCGCCGCCTGCCCTGTAAGCCAGGCCCTTGTCCTCCAGTTGGCGCACGATGTCCAGCATCTGAGGAATGAAGTCAGTGGCGCGCGGGTCGTGCGTGGGCCTGGCCACGCCCAGGGCGTCAAAGTCGCGGTACATCTCGTCGACCATGCGCGAGGTCAGGCCGCGCACGGTCTCGCCGTTCTCCACGGCACGGCGGATGATCTTGTCGTCGATGTCGGTGATGTTGCGCACAAAAGTCACGCGCCAACCCGAGGCTTCCAGCCAGCGGCGTGCCACATCAAAAGCCACACCGGAGCGGGCGTGGCCCACATGGCACAGGTCATACACCGTCATGCCGCACACGTACATGCGCACATGGCCAGGCTCAATGGGGACGAAATCTTCCAGGGCACGCGAGAGCGTGTTGTAAATGCGCAAACTCATGAGGGCGGGTGGTCGTGCGCCCCTTTGACCGGCCCAAGGCGCGGTGAAGGGGTGGCGTTCAGTTCAGGCGGAAAGGGGCAGCCTTGGAAGCAGGTCCGGGTAAAATTCTTGACCAGTATATAGCCCTTGCCGCTGGCCGCTAGCTAGCTCTTTACTACTCCAACCTTATGCCACTCGTTCGCATCTCTGTGCAACGCGCACTGAATCTGTTTGTATTGGCGTCGGTGCTGGGCCTGGCCCAGCCTGCTCTTGCCGATGACTACGCCGAAGTCAGCCAATTGCTCAGCGCTGGACGCACCAGCGAGGCCTTGAGCCGAACCGACCAACTGCTGGCCAGCCGCCCGCGCGACCCCCAGTTGCGCTTCCTGCGGGGGGTGATCCTGGCCGAAAGCGGGCGAAGTGGTGAGGCTTTAACGGTATTTATCAAATTGACCGAGGACTATCCCGAGCTGCCCGAGCCCTACAACAACCTGGCCGTGCTCTACGCCAACCAAAACCAATTTGACAAGGCCCGCAACACGCTGGAGATGGCCATACGCACCAACCCCAGCTACGCCACGGCCCATGAAAACCTGGGTGACATCTACGCCCGCCTGGCCAGCCAGGCCTACAGCCGGGCCTTGCAACTCGATTCGGGCAATGCCGCGATCCAGCCCAAACTGGCCTTGATCCGTGAGCTGTTTTCCTTTGGCCGGGCCGCACGCCCTGGTGCCGCTGCTGCTGCAGCTCCAGCACCCGCGCCGTCAAGCGCGCCTGCGCAAGTCGCGGTTGTGGCACCCGTGCCAGCGGCCAAGCCGACACCTGCACCGGCTCCAGCACCTTCACCAGCACCTTCACCTGCACCGGCTCCAGCACCGGCTCCAGCACCGACTCCAGCACCGGCACAGTCGGCTGCAGCCAAACCTGCCCCGACTGTCGCAGCGGGCGCACCAACGGCCACACCCACGCCGGCCCCAGCCGCAGCGGCCACCTCTGCCAACGAAGCCCGTGTGGGCGATGTAGAGGCCGCCGTGCAAGCCTGGGCTGCCGCTTGGT
>CANHKH010000430.1 GCA_947460165.1 Comamonadaceae bacterium | reverse complement strand
CGTGCTGGGCTTGGGCCTGCTCAGCAAATACACCATGGCTGCCCTGGGCGCGAGCTGGGGCTTGATTTTTTTGCTGCAGTGGCGCCGCCACGGCTTGGGGCTGGTGCTGGCGGGTGGGGTGGCGCTGGCCGTGTTCAGCCCCAATTTATTCTGGAACGCCGCCCACGGCTGGCCCACGCTGGGCCACACGGCCGAGATCACAGTGGCCGCCGCCACACCGGCCAGCGGCAAGCTGGCCGCGGTGGCTGAATTTGTGGCCGGGCAGCTGGTCATGCTGGGACCGGTGGGCTTGGTGGTGGGTGTGCTGGTGTGGCGCCGCAGGCGCTTGGCGGCAGCGGCGCTGCCAAGCGGGGCAGCTGTGTCACCCCTGAGCTTTGCCTGGATGTTCGCGCTGCCTTTGCTGCTGGTGGCGCTGGCCCAATCCATCAACGCCCGCGCCTTTTTGAACTGGACCGCACCCGCCCTCTTGGGCCTGTGCCTGGCACTGGGCTTGCTCGCCAGCCGCAGGCTGGGGCTGCGCGCCTTGGTGGTCAGCACGGTGGTGGCGGTGGCGGTGCCTGCGGCTTTGTCGCTGGCCAGCCTGTCAGAACAAGTGCGGCAAAACGCCCAAAAAAGCTCGCCGCACATGGACCTGTGGGCCCGCATGCGCGGCTGGGAGCAAGTGTTCGGTGCCTTGGCGCCTGCGCTGGCCCAGCACCCCGGCTTGCCCGTGGCCGCCAGTGCGCGCGACTTGGTGGTGCAAGCGCGCTATGCCTGGCGCGATCAAGCGCGCCTGGTGATGGCCTGGCCCCGCTCAGGCAAACCGCGCAACCACTACGAACAATTTGAGCCGCTGTGGGCCACTGGCCAGCGCCAGCCCCCCGCAGTTTTGGTCATCACCGAAGGCGAGCCCGACACTGAGCTCAAACAAGCTTATCCGCACTGGCAGCGCCTGGAGCAAGCCCGCTGGGGCCGTCTGAATCTGCAGCTTTGGCGCGCCAGCTTGGCGCCTTGAACCGATTTTTTGACTCCGCCATGCACCTGAAAACCCGCCACCAGGAATACCTGGCCCTGGCCCTGATGACCGCTTTGGCCACCGTGGTGTTTGAAGTCTGGCCCCGGTTGGACCTGGCCATGAGCGGCTATTTTTTTGATGGCAAGGCTTTTGTGGGTCACCCATGGGCCTGGGCCCAGCTCCTTTACCTTGGCGTGCCACCGCTGGGCACTGCTTTGGTGGTGCTGGCGCTGGTGATGGCCGTGCTGCCTGGGCTGGGTCCTTGGGGGCGACGCCTCATCAAGCCCTGGCTGCACAGGCGCGCCATCGCCAGCTTGGTGGTGGTGGTGCTGGGCGTGGGCCTGGTGGTGCACACGGCCCTCAAGGACAATTGGGGCCGGCCGCGTCCCGTGCATGTGCAGGACTTCGGTGGCTCCAAGATTTACCAGGCACCGCTGCAGCACTCCACGCAATGCGATCGCAACTGCTCTTTTGTCAGCGGCCATGCAGCGGCCGGCTTTGCGTTGATGGCGCTGGGCCTGTTCGGCAGCCGCCGCACCCGCTGGCGCTGGTGGGGCATCAGCTTTGCCGCGGGCAGCGCCATCGGTCTGTCGCGCATCGTGCAAGGCGGCCATTTTTTCAGCGACATCGTGTTTTGCATGCTGGCGATCTGGCTGGTCTGCGTGCTGGTGCGCGCGCTGTGGCTGCGCGTGGCCGCCTTCAGGCGCCGGGCCCGCCGCCGGAGCGCCTTGCCCACCTGAGGCTTTACTTGATCAGCGCCTGCGCCTGCTTGAAAGCTGGGTGCTCTGCGCTGCGCAACCACTCAAACACCACCATCTCGGTGCTCACCAGCTCGGCGCCAGCGCCGGCCAGGCGGTCAAAGGCGGCGTCGCGGTTGCGCTCGCTGCGCGAGCCGCAAGCGTCGGTCACCACCCACACCTCAAACTCTTCTTGCAAGAGCTCCAGCGCGGTTTGCATCAGGCACACATGCGCCTCGCAGCCAGCCAAAACAATGGCGCTGCGGCCTTCTTCTTGCTCGGCTGGGGGCTTTTGCAAGTGGCGCGGCAAGCTGCGGGCGTTGCCTGCGGGCTTGCGCACGGGTGGGCGCAGCCAGTCGGCCAGACCGTCGGCCACGGCGCTGAAATGCATTTTGTCGAGCTGCTTGGCGCCCGCGGCCGCCAGCACGGCTTGCAACTCGGGGGCTTGTCCGCCCAGCTTGGCGGGGTTTTGAGCGGTGGCCATGAGCGGCACATGCATGAGCTGGGCCAGTTGCGCCAAGCGCACGGCATTGGCCAGCACGGCCGCGCCCTCATGGATGGCGGGCATGAGGCGAACTTGGTAGTCCACCAACACCAATTGGGAGTCGTCCACGTCGAGCAGCATCTTGTTGGTCCTGAAGGCTTGGTTGAGGTCGGCCCCACGCGGGACCGCCGCGCAGGCGCGCGCAGCCGGGGACTATAAGCGCTCTGGGTTGCAGACAGCGGTGTCCTTGGTGACCGGCTCTTTGACCACCCGCCTGGATCGCCGCCCACCTCGCTCAGTTCGTGGTCGCCATGACAGAGGGCGTTTTTTCGCGCTCAGCGCCGCCTCAGCGGCCCAGATCACCCATGGCATCTATCACCATGCCGGTCCCCACGGCAATGAGCAAGATGTCGGCGGCCACGCGCACAAAGCGGTGGCCGGAAGGTGGCACGCCCAGGCTCACAGCCACCTGGGGCGGGAGGTCGTAGAACACCACCCCGGGCGGCAAAGGGCGGCCCACCACATACATCTGCTTGGCTTGACCAGGAGGCAGGCAGCCGTTGCCTTTCTTGGCCAGTCCGGGCGGGCAATGGCCAGCGCGGATCTGGCGCTGGTAGTCCTGATACACCACCACGCGCTGGGGCTCGGCAAAGTAGCCCCCGACGCGAATGTCCACCCGCACCCCACTGCTTTGCTGGGGGGCATACCTGGGCTCGTCATGGCCCTCGCTGCGTTCATGGTGCTTGTGCTTGTGCCCCCTATCTTCCTTGTGCCCGCCGCCCGCCCACTCGGGCTTGTCAGCGTGCCCGGGCACGGCCCAGGCCAGGGCGGCGAGCGCGCACACGCTCAGGGTCAGGCGCTGCAAAAACAGGGGGCGTGGGGACAACAGTGGGTTCATGCTCCGATGCTAGGCCCAAGCTCAGCACCTGCGTGCAGGACCAGGGCCATGCATGAGCTTTCTTTGGGCTCAGCCAAGTATCAAACGTAAGCAGCCATTGCCAAGGCATGCTTTCAGGCCCACCCTCCGCCCATCCTGAGCCGACCATCGCGCACAAGGACACTGCCCCATGCGCACCTCACCCCAGCACGGCCTGCCCACATGAACCCCGGCGACGAAGCGACCAAGGGCACCCACTAGACAGGCGAAGACATCTGCCCCGAGTGCGGCGGCCAAGGCAAGCTGGTCGGCGGCGAGCCCTGCCGCAACTGCGCAGGCACAGGCCGGGTGGTGCGGGGGATAGGCAGCGCTTGAAACGCTTTCTACAATCCCGGCTCAACCACCGGGAGATTCACCATGATCGTCGAGCGCCTTTGGGTCGGCAATGCCTTGCGCAACTACAACTACCTGCT